>NZ_JACIFT010000006.1:614-278362 GCF_014197575.1 Rhizobium sp. BK538 | reverse complement strand
CAGTCTGCCCGCTGTGGCCCGCTGATATCCCTCCGGCTCTATGTCGGAAAGCACGGCCTTCAGCCGCGACCTACACCACCTCCCGGGGCACGATCGGTGCCGGAGCGATAAACGATGCCAGAGACTAATCGGGACCCTTGCGCCATTATCGTTATGGGGGTCAGTGGTTGTGGCAAATCCTCCATCGGCTGAAGATTTCGGACGCCCTCGGCATGCAATTTGTCGAGGGCGACCAGCTTCATCCGGCATCGAATGTCGAGAAGATGTCGAAAGGCATTCCGCTGACGGATGACGACCGCATGCCTTGGCTCGATCTCATCGGTGAAACGATGAAGGCATCGCTCGATCGCGAGCAAGGCGTCATCGTTTCCTGCTCGGCGCTGAAGCGCACCTATCGCGACCGACTGCGCAAGGCGGCAAATGGAAAGCTCCTTTTCGTCTATCTGTCAGGCTCGAAGGAGCTGTTGGCGAAACGAATGGGCGAGCGCAAGGGCCACTTCATGCCCATGTCGCTGCTGGAGAGCCAACTCGCAACGATGGAAGTGCCGACTGGAGAACCTGGCGTTGTGACCGTCGATATCGACGATACGATCGAAGGGATCGCGGAGGCGGCGCTCCGCGATCTCAAGTCGTTGGGCGTCGCTTAGCCATCGGTCCGCAACAGGACCTTCTTCTTGAAGAGGACGTATGACCGCAGGCAAACGCGATGACGTTGCTCAGGTGAAACGCTGCGGCGAATAGGCGGAAATATCGATGAATGGCCTTTCGCCTGCAATGGCCTCCGCCAGAGCGCGCCCAGTGACCGGCCCCAAGGTCAGTCCGTGATGGGCGTGGCCGAACGCGAACCATAGACCGTCGTGTCGCGGCGCCCTTCCAATGATGGGCATCATATCAGGCGTGCAGGGGCGGGCGCCCATCCAGGGCTCCGGATCGAGCCTCTCGCCGAGCGGAAAGACTGTGCGCGCTACTTTCTCGGCGCGGTCGAGCTGCACCGGCGTCTTCGGCGCGTCCAGCGCGGCGAATTCAGCGCCTGTCGTCAACCGGATGCCGCGGCTCATCGGTGCAAGGAAGTAACCTCGTTCAGCATCCAGCGTCCAGTTGTGGAGGGTTGCATTGCCTGTCGTGGCATAATGCATGTGATAGCCGCGTTTGACGCCGAGCGGAAAGGCATAGCCGAGCCGACGTGTAGCGACCGCGGCCCAGGGGCCGAGCGCCAGAACCACATCCTCCGCGTCCAGCGAGCCTTCGCTGGTCACCACCCTCCAGCTCGCACCGGAACGACCGAGGGAGTTGGCGTCACCAGTGACACACCTTCCGCCCAGACTCTCGAAATAGGAGCGGTAGGCCATCGTCAATCCGTGCGGGTCGAGCACCGACCACGGATCGCGCCACCGCAGGCCGCCGATGAAATCTCCCTTGATATTGGGTTCGAGCCGCGCCACGCCGGCGGCATCCAGCTGCTCGTGCATGACGCCGAACTCGGCCCGTAGCCGCTCAGCCTCGGCGAATTCGGCATCGCGCCGACCGGCTGTGCGGAAGATCTCCATCCAGCCATCCTTCCGGATCAGATGCTGCGCATTCGACGCTTCGATCAGATCATTGTGCTCCGAAATCGAGTGCTCGATCAGCGGGGCATAGGCACGAGAAATCATCTCGTGACGCCTGGCGTTCGAATTCCACCAGTAGCGGCCAAGGAACGCCAATTGTCCGGGCAACGCCTTGAGGTGATAGTGGGCGTCGATCCGGTTGTTGAAGGCATAGCGTATTAGAAGGCCGAGCTGCTGTGGAAACCCGTATGGCACGACGCCTTCGCGTTGAATGAGACCGGCATTGCCGAACGAGGTTTCATTGCCTGGCGCCTTGCGGTCGATCAACGTCACCTGCAGCCCCCGGCGCTGCAGGTGAATGGCCGTCGATACGCCGACGATACCGGCGCCAAGTACGATTGCGTTCTTTGTCATTGCCATGCATTCCACTTACTGCAAGCAATGAAAATGCCGCTCCGACAAGCTACAGGCAAACGAAAAATTTCGTTTCATTTCAAAAACATTGTCGTTTTCAGTGCCTCGTTTTCAGCTTTGATGCGGACATAAAGCACTGCGGCGTTGAGCACCGAAAATATCGCTGCGTAGACGGGCATGCCGAAGGCCAGAGGAAGGATGGCGATCTCGCCTACCACGACGACATAGTTGGGGTGGGCCAGGAACCGGTAGGGTCCACTGCTGACGAGCGGAGCGCCCGGCAGCACGATGATGCGTGTCGTCCATCGTCCCTTGAGCGTGCCTATGACCCAGAGCCGACCTGCCTGCAGGACCATGAAAACGGCAAACCATAGCGGGTCGACCGGGCGGCCGATCGCCAGCAGCCACAATCCGGTGATCCAGCAGCTATGCAGGGCCACCATGTAAGGATAGTGCAGCGGCGCGACCTCCTTCGCGCCGCTGCTCAGAAGCACCTGTGTATTGTGGCGGGCAAGAGCAAGTTCCGCGAGGCGCTGTGCCGTCACGAAGACGAGGAGTGCAATTGAGGGCCACATCATGCGACCCTCTTTAAGGTCACGCAGCTTGCCGTAAAGCCCGGCCCCATCGCGACCATCGCGCTGCGCTCCGGCAGCCCCGCCTTCAAGGCGCGCTCGAGCACGAAGAGCACCGTGGGCGAAGACATGTTGCCGTATTCGGCAAGCACCGCGCGTTCGTGGTCCAGGGTTCCTGCTTCAAGTGACAGCGCGCTTTCAAGGGCAGTCAGCACCCTCGTCCCGCCGGGATGGCAGATGAAGCGATCGATGTCGGCCCGAGAAAGACCGTTGCGCGCCAGTATTCCGTCGACAGCCGGGCCGAGTTCCGTTTCGGCAAAGGGCGGCAACGATTGAGCGAGAACCACACCGAAGCCGGTGTCGTCAATCTTCCACCCCATGATGCCGAGCGTATCGGGGAAGAGATGCTCACCCGTCGACTCGACCTCCACCTTTCCCTCCGGTCCTGCCCGGAGTATGCAGGCTGCCGCGCCATCGCCGAAAAGCGCCGTGGCGATGATGTTCGCGCGCGTCAGTTCGTCCAGACGGAACGCCAGCGTGCAAAGTTCGATTGCCACGAAAAGCACTGTTGCGCCTGGCCGATCCCGGGCGAACCGCGAGGCGATGGCGAAGCCGGAAACACCGGCCGCGCAGCCGAGTCCGAAAACCGGAACACGTTCGATATCCGAGCGAAAGCCCATTTTCTGTGCGAGCTGTGCATCAAGGCTCGGTGTGGCAATGCCGGTGGACGAGATCGTGACGATGCAGTCGACGTCGGACCCTCGCAGGCCCGCCTTCATCAGCGCATTGGTGGCTGTCTCGAAAAACAGGCTGCGCGCCACGTCGCCGTAGGCTTCCATCCGGTCCTGCCAGCCATGCGGCTCGATGAACCATTCCAGTGGACGAGCGGCATAGCGTTTCCTAATGCCGGCATTGTCGAAGACGCTGGCAAGGTGGGAGAAATCCTTGAAGCGTGATGAAAACAAACGGGCGGAAGTCGCCGCCGCTTCCTTTTGTGTGATGACATGTTCCGGCGTTGCAACGGCAAGACTCAGTAATTTTACGGTATCACTCACGGAATGCTCCTTGTGGCCGGCGCGTGAGCGGCTAACACCTCAGACCTGCATTTATTCGCTGGCGCCGGAGCTGCGACGCCAGAAAAAAGAAGAACACGCAATCGAATAAAGTGGCAGCCAACAGTGTTCACTCGCCGCTAACGTCATTTTCCTAGGAGATATCCCATGACGATCGCGACTGTTCGTATTGCTTCCATCCTGGTCGGCGGCTGCATTGCCGCTTTCGCGCTTTCTGCCCCTGCCTTCGCGATAGGCGGCGGTGGCAGCGGCAGCGGAAGTGGCTCCAGTGGCGCCGGTAGTTCTGGCGGCAGCAGCGGCACCATGCCGACCTGCAAGAAGGGCCAGCTGTATGACAAGAAAACGAAGCGGTGCGTCAAGCAGAGTAGCGCCAACGTGACGGAAGAAAACCGCACGGACTATGCCTATTCGCTGGCAAAGGCCGGCCGCTACGAAGAAGCGCTTGCCATGCTCGATACGTTGAAGAACCCGAATACCGCCGAGGCCCTGAACTATCGCGGCTACGCCACCCGCAAGCTTGGCCGCACGGACGAGGGAATTTCCTACTACCTGAAATCCGTCGAGCTTGATCCCAACTATGCGCAGGTTCGCGAATATCTCGGCGAAGCCTACGTCATCAAAGGACGTCTTGATCTCGCCAAGGAGCAGCTCGAAACGATCAAGACGATCTGCGGCACCGAATGCGAGGCGTATCGCGATCTCAACGAAGCGATCCTCAAGCCGTAGGAGCTATGACGCTGACGTAAAGCGGGAATGTGCAATTTCGGTTGAACGGGAACTACCAAATGCCGGTCGCATACACCACATTTCCTGCCTATAGTCGCGCAAAACCGAGGCCGTCGGTGCAACCGGCGGCTTTGGAAGGAAAACCCGTGGCGGAGGCTCTCATCGCAAGCGAAGCCGACATCAGGAGCGGCCTGGCGGATAATCTTGTGCGGCTGTGGCGCTATGGCCTCGTGCTCTCGCATCGCCGCGATATTGCCGACGATCTCGTGCAACAGACCTGCCTGCGTGCCCTTGAGCGCGTTGAACAGTTCGAGGCCGGAACGCGGCTGGACCGCTGGTTGTTCTCTATTCTGCATTCCATCTGGTTGAATGAAATCCGATCGCAGCGGGTGCGCCTCGGTCAGGGCTTTGTCGATGCTAACGAGGCCTTGGTCGTCGATGGAGCCCATGACACGGAAACGCATGTCATGGCGAACCAGGTTCTACGATTGGTCAATGCGCTGCCGGATGCGCAACGGGCCGCCGTCTTCCTCGCCTATGTGGAAGGCCTTTCCTACAGGGAGGTAGCAAGCATATTGGATATCCCGATCGGAACCGTGATGAGCCGCCTTGCCGCGGCGCGCGCCAAGATCGCAGCCAATGTCTCGGGAGAGGGGGCGACATGAACGACAAGAACCCGATCCTTTCCGATGAGGAGTTAACGGCCTATATCGACGGCGAACTGTCGGATGCGGAAGTGTCGCGCATCGAGGCGCTTCTCCATTCGAACGAGCGTGTGGGCGCAAGGCTGAAGTTCCTGTCGCGTAGCAGCCTCCAGTTCAAGCAAGCCTTCGAGCCGCTGCTTACCGCGGCGCCGAAGACCGAACTCGATGCTATGCTCGGCATTGTGCCGGGCGATGCAAAGCCGGCTCCTTCGCGCCCCAGTCGCCGAGGCTTCCTTAGCGCGATTGCCGTCTGCCTCGTCGCGGGTGTTGTCGCCGACCGGGCCTTCATCGGCATTCGCAATCGCTTGCATGCGCCTCATGAAAACAGCGAATGGCGCACTGTGGTTGCCGAATACATTACCCTCTATACCGCGGATACTCTGGCCGGCCCGTCGCCGTCCGATGACGCGCAGGCCGCGCAACTGGCTCTCCTCGACGACAAGCTTGGCCTTTCCCTTTCACCTCAGACGGTGTCGCTGCCGGGTATCGAGTTCAAGCGTGCTCAGCTGTTGCAGTATGACGACAAGCCGCTGGCGCAGATTGCCTATCTAGACCCCGAGACGGGGCCGCTGGCGCTGTGCATTGTCCGCTCGGCTGTCGGTACGAAGGAGCCTGACGTCGAAGGCCGACACGGCTTGAACGTTGTCTACTGGTCAAATCCAACGCATGCCTTCATGCTGATCGGCCGCATTCCGATCGACCGCATGCAGGAACTGGCGGAGGATGTGAGGAAAAAGACCTTAGCGTGATGCTCAGGAGGGAATTTGGCTGATGACTCCGGGTTTCCGCATTTCAAAGACTAACAATATTTCCTCTGAATTCCCTATGTTTTTTCCGATCGTGAGCGATGATCGCCTCTGGCGCAAAGCGGAAGCAGCGTGGCTTAAATCAGCCGGGGATGCTTATCAACTATCGCCAGTCGACGCCTCCAACAATCGCCTCCATCGTTAGTGCATGCACGCCCTAACCGCCGCTGTCGGGGTTGACGCCGGGCAGTTCTAACGGGCCAGCCAGATGGCGCTTCGGGAGCTGGTAGTCAGGGAAAGGTGCGGACGCACAGGTGTTGTAGTTGGAGCTCATTGAGGAGTATTATCTAAATCTAAAATAGAAATTATGAGCGGGAACGAGCGGAAAACTGCAGAACCCTTTTCCGCAGTTGGCCCATAAGGACGAGGAAGCCCGTACTTCGGGAGGAAAAGATGAAACACATGCAGATCAGGGGGAGACCGTCGCGCCGTAAATTTCTAAGCGGGGCAGCCATGGCCGGTGCGGCGATGATCGCAGCACCAAGCGTCGTCAAGGCGCAGGGGCCGGTCAACATGCGTTGGCAGAGCACCTGGCCATCCAAGGACATCTTTCACGAATTCGCGCTTGATTTCGCAAAAAAGGTCACTGACATGACCGGCGGCGATCTCAAAATTGAAGTGCTGCCGGCAGGTGCGGTGGTGCCTGCCTTCGGCTTGCTCGACGCGGTCTCCCAGGGGACGCTCGACGGAGGGCACGGCGTGGTTGCGTATCACTACGGCAAACAGGCGGCGCTGGCTCTGTGGGGCTCGGGGCCGGGATTTGCCATGGATGCCAACATGTTGCTCGCCTGGCACAAATACGGCGGCGGCAGGGACCTCCTCGTAAAGCTCTATGAATCGATCGGGGCCAATGTGGTTTCGTTCCTCTACGGGCCGATGCCGACACAGCCGCTCGGCTGGTTCAAGAAGCCGGTCGCCAAGGTGGAGGATTTTCAGGGACTGAAATTCCGCACCGTCGGCATTTCCATTGATGTGTTCACCGGCCTTGGTGCCGCGGTCAATGCGCTGCCTGGCGGCGAGATCGTGGCGGCATTGGACCGCGGCCTGCTCGACGCGGCCGAGTTCAACAACGCGTCGTCCGACCGGGCTTTGGGTTTCCCTGACGTCTCTAAGATTTGCATGCTGCAAAGCTATCACCAGAATGCCGAGCAGTTCGAGGTGCTGTTCAACAAAGCGAAATACGATTCATTGCCTGACCAGATGAAGGCGATCATCTCCAATGCCGCGGAGGCCGCCTCTCAGGACATGCACTGGAAGGCGATCGACCGCTATTCGACCGACTACGCGGAGATGCAAACAACCGACAAGGTCAAGTTCTACAAGACGCCGGAAGCGATCCTCAAACGGCAACTGGACGTCTACGACGAGGTCGTGAAGAAGAAGGCAGCGGAAAACCCGCTGTTCAAGGAGGTTATCCAGTCGCAAATAGCTTTTGCGGCGCGGGCAACGCGGTGGGAACAGGATACCGTCGTCAACCGCCGGCTAGCCTTCGATCACTACTTCGGCCCGAACGGAGTTGCGAAGGAACTATAACGTTATCACCGGACAACGGTGCTTCTAACGAAGGTATAAGCTATCTCGGGGGGCACCCGTGGACGTTCAGCAGTTTCTCATCAGGATCGATGCGATCAGCGTGTGGGTCGGCAAGGCTGCGGCGTGGCTGATCATCGGCCTGATGACGCTCGTCTGCATCGAAGTCTTCAAGCGCTACATCATGAACATGCCGACAGCGTGGATTTTCGATGTTAGCAATATGTTCTACGGCACCCTGTTCATGCTCGCCGGAGCCTATGCGCTGGCGCAGAATGCCCATGTACGCGGCGACTTTCTCTACAGCTCGCTCAGGCCTCGCATACAGGCGACGCTCGATCTCCTTCTTTATATCCTATTCTTCCTGCCGGGCGTCGCCGCGCTCATCTATGCCGGTTACCACTATGCGGGGCTATCCTGGCGGATCGGCGAGCATTCGACCGTCACGGCGGAAGGCCCGCCGATCTACTACTTCAAGACCGTCATTCCGGTAGCGGGCGTACTTGTCCTCATTCAGGGGCTCGCCGAGATCGCGCGCTGCATCCTCTGCCTGAGGACCGGAGAATGGCCGCGCCGGCTCAAGGATGTGGAGGACATCGACGTTGTCGCCGAACAGCTTGCGCATAGCGAGCACATAGACGCGCAAACGCGCGAGGCGGCGATCCAGCACGCCCAGGATATCGACAGGGCGGCGCGGCAACGGGGCCGGGGAGGAGACATCGAGACGTGACTGATCCGTTCCTCGGACTGACGATGCTAATTCTCATCGTGGTCGTCATCGTCATGGGGTTCCCGACAGCCTTCACGCTGATGGGGCTCGGCATGATTTTCGGCTTCTACGCATTCTACAATCCGGCCGAGCACTGGATCGACAACCGCGTCTTCGACCTGATGGTTCAGCGCACCTATGGGGCGATGACCAACGATGTCCTGATCTCCATCCCGCTCTTCGTGCTGATGGGCTACGTGATGGAGCGTGGTGCGCTGGTGGACAAGATGTTCTACAGCATCCAGCTTTCCTTCCGGCGGATTCCCGCCTCGCTTGCCGTTGCGACCCTCATCGTCTGCACCTTCTGGGGCATTGCCAGCGGCCTTGTCGGAGCGGTGGTGGTGCTGATGGGCGTCATTGCAATGAACCCGATGCTGCGCGCCGGCTATGACGTCAGGCTGGCCTCTGGAGTGATCACCGCCGGCGGCACGCTGGGCATTCTGATCCCGCCATCCGTGATGATCATTGTCTATGCTGCGGTTGCGGGACAATCTGTCGTCAAACTCTATGCCGCCGCGATGTTTCCCGGCTTCTTTCTCGCGCTTCTCTATCTCGCCTACATCCTCGGCTGGGCGACCATCAGTCCGAAGATCGCGCCCGCCCTGCCCGAGCAACAGACGAGAGTCCCCGTGCCCAGCTGGATGGAGCGTTTTCAGGCGCTCTATTCCCACAACATGCTCGTCGGGCTTCTCCGCGCATTGGTCTCGCCATCAAAGGCGATGGCGCTCGAGACGGGCGAGGGGCGGCTCAGCTACTGGAAGCTGGTCAAGAATGCTTGCGCTGCGCTCGTGCCCTTCTCGCTGACGGCATTCACTCTGGCGCTCGTGTGGTGGTATGTCGTCATCTATCCTCAGGCATCGGCAGTGGCGGAAGCACCGGAAGGGCTGGAACAACTCGGCGCACCCGCATCTGACGCCGAGCCGGTGGCGGTGAACGGGCCAGCAACCACTTTCTACGTGGCCTTCGGGATCATCGCCGCAATCGCAGCGGCGGTACTCCTGCGCTACTACAGGAATATGAGTGCGGAGCGGCTGCAGGTTGTGAAACTGCTGGTTTCGTCGGTCATGCCGCTCGGGATCCTAACCGTTGTCGTGCTCGCCGTCATTCTGTTCGGCATCACGACGGCGACCGAGTCCGCCGCGGTTGGGGCCGCCGGCGCCTTTCTGCTGGCGTTCCAGGCCCGGACGCTCAACTGGAAACGCACGAAGGAGGCGGTCTTCCTGACAGCGAAGACCACGGCCATGGTTTGCTGGCTCTTCGTCGGTTCGGCGCTCTTTTCCGCTGTCTTCGCTATCCTCGGCGGCCAGGCACTGGTTGAAGAGTGGGTGCTGGCGCTCGATCTCACGCCCGTGCAGTTCATGATTCTGTCGCAGGCGATCATCTTCATTCTCGGCTGGCCGCTCGAATGGACCGAGATCATCATCATTTTCGTGCCGATCTTCCTTCCGATGCTGAGGCACTTCGATATAGATCCGATCCTCTGGGGCGTGCTCGTCTTCGTCAATCTGCAGGCGGCGTTCCTGTCGCCGCCGGTGGCGATGTCAGCCTATTATCTCAAGGGCGTCTCGCCACCGCACGTCACCCTCAACCAGATCTTCGCCGGCATGATGCCCTACATGCTGATCGTCATCCTCTGCATGATTATCATGTATGTATGGCCGGGCATGACACTGTGGCTTCCGAACTATCTTTACGGCTAAGAGACATTGCCGTCTGCGGCGGCCCGTGCCGCAACACCTCTATGCCAATGCCTGTTGCTATCGATTTCTTTTGCTCTGACATCTCAAAGTCCCGTTGATGAGGTGGAAGCCGCGCGAGAGCGGCGAAAAAGGGACTGCCCAAACCCGGCATTATTTGAGACAATTGCGTGGGGAGGATTGCCTCTACGGCTCGCTCAGCCGGTTTCGAATCGATATCTCGTCGAAACGTCCTTGGATCCTGCCCCGTCCGCAGCGGTGAGTCGGCTGTCGGCAAGCATCTAGCGAACATTTTTTGTTGTTCAGCAAACGCGAGCCAGGAGCACTTCACATGGTAACGTGGAAACCCGATCCAAGCTTTTATCCGTCACCGCGAATGGCCATGAAAGCCGCGCCGGAGACGCTTGCCTACGTCGTCGCCTTCGATCCGGCGCGAGCGGTTCCCGACGAGCTGGCGGTCGTCGATGTAGATCCGAAATCGGCTTCTTACGGGCAGATCGTAAATAACCTCGCGATGCCCAATGTCGGCGACGAATTGCATCATTTCGGCTGGAACGCCTGCTCGTCCTGTCTATGTCCGAACGCACCGCACCCGCATGCGGAGCGCCGCTATCTGGTCGTGCCGGGACTAAAATCCTCCCGCATCCATATCATCGACACCAAACCGGATGGCAGGAGCCCGTCCATCGTCAAGGTGATCGAGCCCGGCGAAGTGGCCGAACGGGCTGGTTATTCCCGGCCGCACACAATTCATTGCGGCCCGGAGGGCATCTATGTTGCCGCACTTGGTAATGCCGAAGGCAAGGCCCCAGGCGGCATTTTTCTAATGGATCACGAGACCTTCGAGGTCCGCGGCCAGTGGGAAATGGATCGGGGGCCGCAACAGCTTTCCTATGACGTCTGGTGGCACCTTGGCCACGATACGCTCGTCACCAGCGAGTGGGGCACGCCGGATACGTTCGAAAACGGCTTGATCCCGGAAATTCTGCTCGGCGCGAAATACGGCCGCCGTCTGCATTTTTGGGATTTGCACAAGCGCAAGCACCTGCAGAGCATCGATTTTGGCGACAAATATCAGCTTGTATTCGAACTCAGGCCCGCGCACGACCCGACCAAGGCCTATGGATTTGTCAACTGCGTGCTCAGCCTCGAGGACCTCTCCTCCTCGATCTGGGTCTGGCACCGCGACGGCGCGAAGTGGGGGGTAACAAAGGTGATAGATATTCCGGCCGAGCCCGCCGATCCGGACCTGTTGCCGCCGGTGCTGAAGGGTTTCAATGCCGTGCCGCCGCTCGTCACCGACATCGATCTTTCGATGGATGACAGATTTCTCTACGTGTCCTGCTGGGGAACCGGCGACCTGCGTCAGTACGATGTCTCCGATCCGTTCAAGCCGAAGCTGACTGGCAAGGTCCGGATCGGCGGTATCGTTTCGCGTGCTTCGCATCCAGGGGCGAATAACGGCGCGCTGAATGGTGGCCCGCAAATGGTCGAGATCAGCCGAGACGGTCGCCGCGTCTATTTCACGAACTCACTCTATGGGGCGATCGACGAGCAGTTCTATCCCGACGGCGTCTCTGGCTGGATGGTGAAACTTGACGCGGAACCGGACGGCGGCATTGCCTTTGACGAGAAATTCTTCGTCGAATGGCCGAAGTCACATCGCCCGCACCAGGTCCGTCTGCAGGGTGGAGATTGCTCGTCAGATTCTTACTGTTACCCGTAGGGAAAATGACGTCAGCCAGATGAGGCGCCCATGAACGAGCTCTGGCCCTGGATGCTGCTGGCGGGACTGGGCGCCTTCCATGGTCTCAATCCGGCGATGGGATGGCTGTTTGCCGTCGCACTTGGCGTTCACCGGCAGAGTTCGGCCGCGGTAGTCCAGGCGGTACCCGCCATCGCCCTCGGGCATGCTGTCTCCATCGCATTGGTCGCCGGAACCGTTGTCGCCGCCGGCCTGCTCGTGAACCAGGATGCTGTACGCACGGCCACCGGTGGGGCCCTTGTTGTATGGGCTATCTGGCATCAGGTCTTCGGCCACACCCGCCGCGTTCGCATCGGCTTGCGCACGGGGCTTGCCGGCCTTGCCTTCTGGTCGTTCCTGATGGCGACGGCCCATGGTGCGGGGCTCATGGTTCTGCCGGCCTTGATGCCCCTCTGCCTCACGGAGTCGCCATTGCGCGAAATCGGCGGCGTTGGGTCCGCGGCGATGACGATCGCAGCGGTCGGTGTCCACACCCTTGCGATGTTGGCGGTCACAGGTCTCGTTGCCCTGGCGGTCTATCGCTGGGTCGGGCTCGAGATATTGCGCAGTGCCTGGATCAACGTGGATCTCGTATGGACGCTGGTGCTGCTTGGCACCGGTGTCGCGCTGCTGATCGTCGGGTGAGGGTGACACCTACGTCATCGATATAATGCTCGCTTTATCGCGCGCATCCTTTGATGCCACCTGGGACACTGCCCTTGCTTGCCGCTATCGACGCCTAAACGGGATCTGTCCCGTCGGAGAGAGCAAGCATCCAAGGGAAATTAGAGAGAATTGGCTAGGGGAGTCTTGATTCTAACACAATTTCAAAGGTTTAGCGAAATAAGCTTGAAATTCCCTCTGTTTTTCCGCCGCGAGCGACCGTGGATGCCAGCTTTGTGCCCCGGCTTTGGGCCTCAGTCAACACAGGGGACGAGCGGCAATTATTTCCGCTACGGTGCAATATCGCGAACACTCTCCACCCTGACGGACCCGCGGTGTGAGTTCAATTGGCCGGAAGTCGTCGACGCACGATTCCTACGTGGAAGCGCATGCCGTGGACGAGGCCCTCGTCGTTGAAGTCGTAGCTCGGGTTATGAAGTGGAGCCGACTCCTTCCCATTACCGAGGAAGACGAAGCATCCAGGGACACGGCTGAGGAACTGCGCGAAGTCTTCCGATGCGGTCATGGGCTTCGAGGCGGTCCGCACCTGTGATGCCCCGAAAAGCTCTGTCGCAACGGCCATGGCCTCATCGGTCAAGGCGGCGTCGTTCAGCAGGGGAACGAATTCCCGGGTATAGTGGACGTCCGCTTCGATATTGAAGGCGAGTGCAGTCCCTTCCGTGATCACCCGCATTTGTTTTTCGATACGCTCGCTGACCTCGCTTCTGAAGCTGCGGCAGTCGCCCAGAATTTGCGCCGTACCGGGCAGGGCGTTTCTGGTGCCGTCGGTGATCAGCTCGGTCACGGAGACGACGCCGATGTCGGCGGGGTCGATGCGCCTTGCGACGATCGTCTGGAGGTTCGTCACCAGAGCGCATGCTGCCACCAGCACCTCATTGCCCCAATGCGGACGTGCGGCATGGCCACCCACGCCCCTCAAAGTGATCTCGAAATTGTCTTCGGCCGACATGAAGGCTCCAGCCTTGGTCTCAAAGTTGCCGACCGGAAGCCCCGGCATGTTGTGGATGCCATAAATTTCATCGAAGGGATGCTTTTCGAACAGGCCGTCCGACATCATCGACAGCGCGCCTTTGCCCCATTCCTCGGCAGGCTGGAAAACGAACCGGACGATGCCGTTGAAACCACCTTCCTCGGCGAGCAGCTTCGCGGCGCCCAATAGCATTGCGGCATGACCGTCGTGACCGCAGGCGTGCATGACACCGTCGTTCCGGGATTTGTAGTCCGGCGCGCCCTCTTCGGTGATCCGCAGTGCGTCGATGTCGGCGCGCAGGGCGATTGCGCGATTGCCGGTACCGCGCCTGAGAGTTCCCACCACGCCTGTGCCGCCGACGCCCTCGGTGACGTCATTTTAGGCCGAACTCCCTCAGTTTGGCGGCGACGAATGCGGATGTCGCCCTCTCCTCGAAGCCGAATTCGGGATTGGCATGCAGGTGCCTGCGCCATCGGGTCATTTCCGCGTGAAGTGTCTTGATGTCGGTCATCGCTTTAATCCTCCGACGCGGTGAGCTTGCGGACCACGTCAAGCAAGATGTTGGCACCCGCAATCAGATCGGCGTCGGGCGTGTGTTCTTTCGGATTATGGCTGATGCCTGCGATGCTTGGCACGAAGATCATCGCCGACGGCGCGATCCGCGCGATCATCTGGGCGTCGTGTCCTGCTCCGGATGTCATCCGCCTGGATTTCAATCCGCGCGCGGCCGCGGCCACCTCAACAGCAGCCACGATGCTGCTGTTGAATGCCACGGGTTTGAACCTCGCCAGACGTTCCGTGGAGATCGTGACCTGCTCTTCGGCGGCCAACTTGTAGAGATACTCGGCAAGGGCGGATTCCTCGGCCAAAAGACGATCCTCGTCCGGATCGCGGAGGTCGACGGTGAACGTCGCCTTCGATGGAATCACGTTGATCGCGTTTGGTTCGAGCTCCATGCGGCCGACCGTCGCCACCGTCGGCGTGTTCGACGCCTTCGCCCGTTCGCGCAGGAAGGTAATGACACGCGCCGCAGCCAGGCCTGCATCCCGGCGCATCGAGATCGGAGTAGTGCCCGCGTGGTTGGCGTCACCTTCGATCGTCACCTTCTGCCAGGAAATACCTTGGAGGTTCTCGACGGCTCCAACCGGAACCCCTTCACGCTCGAGCAGCGGGCCTTGTTCGATGTGCAGTTCTACATAGGCGTGAGGCTGCATGAAGCCCGGCTCATGCGTTCCCGCATAACCGATCCTGGCAAGCTCGTCCCCAAGGACTGAACCGTCTGTGCCAACAGTGGCAAGTGCTTCATCGACATCAAGTCCCCCCGAATAGACGAGAGAGCCCATCATGTCGGGTGCGTAGCGAACGCCTTCCTCATTGGTGAATGCGCCGACCACGATCGGGCGGACGGGATCGAACCCGTCTGTCTTTAAGGTCTCGATCACTTCAAGTCCGGAAAGGACGCCATAGCATCCGTCGAAAATGCCGGCATTGATGACCGTGTCGATATGCGACCCCAGCATCAAGGGCTTCGTAGAGCCGGCCGCTCCCGATGGCGTCCAGATGCCGAAGACGTTGCCGATGCGGTCCACTGCGACCTCAAGTCCCGCCTCCCGCATCCAAGAGGTTAAGCAATCCCGACCGAGCTTGTCGGTGTCGGATGCGGCAAGCCTGATCAGACGTCCATTATCGTCTCTGCCGATTGACCCCAGTTCGAGGAGACGTCCGAGCAGACGCTTTGCATTCACCGATGATCCAGTCATGCCACTGCCTCCGCATTCCTCGACAAAACGGCGCCGGGAGCTTCCCCGACAATTTCCTCGTATTTGACAGGGTCGGTCGCGCCCTCAGTGTTGATCACGAGAACCCGCGAATACGGGCCAAGCTGCAAGGCGGCCTTGCTCGCCGGATCGCCGATTGCCTTGATCAACCCTGCCAGGCCTACGCCTCCGCTTTCACCTGCCACCACCGCCGGATCGCCCGCGGTTGGATACGCCAGTTTCCTCATCACGGTGATGGCGTCATCCTCGTCCACAGTCATGAAGGCGTCGGCCACGCGCGAGAGGATACGCCAGGCCACCAATGAGGGTTCGTAGCACTCCAGCATCGCCATGACCGTCGGTTCGCCATGGGGGATGATCACAGGATGTCCCGCCTTGGCGGTTTCGACGATGCAAGCGGCTCGGCTCGGATCAACGACGGTGAACACCGGTCGTTCGTCACCCAGGACGATAGCGAGATGGCCGGCGGCGGCCGCGGCGATGCCGCCGACGCCAGACTGAACGAACACATGTGTCGGAGGCTCCGGCATCTTCCTGAGCGCCTCCTGGATGATCGCGGTGTAGCCCTGCATCACAAGGCCGGGAATACGCTCATAGCCGGGCCATGACGTGTCTGACACGATCGTCCATCCGCGTTCGGCAGCGACTTTGGATGCTTCTCTCACGGAGTCGTCGTAAGTGCCCTCCACCCGGATCATGTCCGCGCTGAACCGGGCTATCGCCGCGACCCGTTCGTCGCTGACACCGGAATGCACAAAGATGGCTGCCTTCGCGCCGACAAGCTGAGCGCCCTGCGCGACGGAACGTCCATGGTTGCCGTCTGTGGCGCAGGCGACCGTCATGGTTTGCGTGATTGCGGCGACGTCAGGCGTGTGAAGTTCCGACACGTCGAGCTGCCGGGACAATCGCCTGCTGGCCTCTTCGAGGACGAGCCGGATCACGGCGTACGATCCACCGAGCGCCTTGAAGCTGCCGAGACCGAGCCGGAATCCTTCGTCCTTCAGGTGGATGCTGGACACGCCGAGCTCGTGAGCGAGCGCGGACAGGGATACGAGAGGCGTCTCCGCGTTGTTTTCCCGGTAGGATAGGAACCGCTGAACCTCTGTCACGGCTTCTACGCCAAGCGTTTCCGAGTCACGCGGATCGAGCGGAGTCTTGTATGCAACATTCAAATTTTTGAGAAACATGATGGACCTCGCTAAGTTCGAGGGGAAATATATTGCATCTCACACGCAGAGTGCGCTGTATCTCGGGGCAAATTTTGCAAGTTTGTTTCGCTTGGAGGTCCAAATGGGTGCGACTGCACGCCGGGTGGCATTGGATGATTTCGACCGGCAGATCCTCGCCATCCTGCAAAAGGACAACATGACGCCGCAACGGACGATCGGGGAGGCGGTGAACCTGTCCGCTCCCGCGGTCCAGCGCCGGATGAAGAGGATGACGGAGGCTGGCGTGATCCAAGCGAACGTCGCGATCGTTGATCCCGCTGCGCTCGGCCATCCGATCACCATCTTCGTCGAGGTCGAAGTCATCAGTGAAACGGCGGAGCAGATCGAAAATGCGAAGCGCGAGTTCGCCACCACTCCCGAGATCCAGCAATGCTACTACGTGACGGGCGAGGCGGATTTCGTCCTGGTCATTGTCGTACCTTCAATGACTGCGTACGAGGCCCTGACCAAGCAGCTCTTCTTTGGAAACAACAACGTCAAACGGTTCCGCACATTTGTAGCGATGGACCGTATCAAGGCTGGCCTCGAAGTCCCTGTGCTGTGAACCCAGCTTGGGCCGGCTGGAAAAAGATGGCTCGACTGTCGCGCGATATCGTTGAGCGCTTAAGGCGGTGTGGCGGAGGAGTTGGAATGTCCGCTCTTGTGCAAAGCTAAAATGTCACGTCCGGCTGCTTCGGCCAGTTAGATATGCGACATTCGGCATCTCCAACCGCTCCATGGAATCGTTTCAGTCCTTCTGGCAGCGCAGCTCGGGATAGAAGAGCAAAACGGGACCGCTGACACTGAAGCGGAGCCTGAACCGATGGCCGCAACCGTCGTCGCGACGCCGGATGAAGCCTAGGGGCATCGTCGGCGCCATGCCCGAAATCAAAATCCCGCAACTGATCTTCTCCCTAAGCGTCACGAACTATGGCTCCGACAACCTGCACAAGAAGATTAGTGCCTTTACAATAGATCGCTTATCCGCAATCTTTGCCCGGTGGATTAACAAGCAATCAGTACGAAAGAAGGCGCGCACGACAACGGTCACCCAGAGCCAATAGGAGATCGAAGCATGAGACAGAAGAACGTTCGGATCTATCGAAATCCAGACAGGGGCGAGTCCGTCAAGGTTACCTGGGGCGAGGGCGGTGAGAACGACTATTCTGACGTTGAAGCGGCCGCGACCGCCCTTGGCTGTTCGACAGAGTGGTTGGAGCAAAACCTGAAGGCTAGCTTTCTCACGAGCGTCGGCATATCGGAACTCGACCTATATTGGGACGACTCGATGTGGCGTTCCGACACAGCAGGCAGGAATTTCAGTATAAAAGACCGCGTCAGTCTATTTGGCGAGATTACTGCCGTGGATGATGAAAAGGGAGAGGTTACCATTCGGATCAATGGCGTTCCTGTGGCTGTCACCTTGTCGAACGAGAACGTTGTTCTTCTCGCAAGGAATTAGGCGTGGTGAGCGGGAGCGCTAATTCTTCTCCTCCCGATACGGCAAAACCGTCGAAGTTGTACCCATCGATGATGATAACGATGTTCGCACGTCGCCGCGACCTGCGAAGGCAAAGTTCTGCAGCATCTCCTCGAGCGTTGCTTTGATTTAGATGCGCCCGCACATGACTAGCCTCCTCGCCAATCAAAGCTTGTGGCTGTCGCCGTTATAGTCAAGGCGTGCGACTTCGCCGAAGATAGGCGGACATCCGGAATGTCCTGCTAAAATCTCTTCGCAACCTGGTACTCATTCGCTTCCCCGGATCGATGCCTCTCCGCGCGGTCGATCTCGAATTGAAGCTCGAGGCGGCGCGCTTTCAGCTTTTCAACGTTGGTCACGCATTTAATCTCCATTCAGATACGGAGACACGACCGAGCTCGCCGGATCGTATTCTCTTAATTTCCCGCTCTTCATGGGTTGGTAAATCAACTCGCGGTATTCGCTGCCTTTGCGGGTATTGACGTATGCTTCAATTACATCGACGCAGGTTGGCTCAGGTAACATCCACTCTTCAGCCAACGCCGACTGCGCGACGAGAAGTCCGACAAGGACTGCCGCAAAACTGCAAAACGGTTGAAATTTTATGATTCCCGCAACTTTAGAGGGAGATAGTCAGAATATTCCCGATTCTGTCAATTGGGAACGGTGACCATTATCAGATCCGGAAGGCTCCGGGTGTGGCACGCGAGGGGCGCGCCCGGAGCATTCCGGTGTCCGATGGGGTTGGGACAGCACAAATTATGCAGGACAGGGGCGGCTTGAACAGTCGGACAAAGGTCCTGAAGGCGCCCGAGCCGAAGTCCGATCAATCTCGGACTTAGGTCCGATGTTCAGGAACAACGCTAATGACGTATTAAGGATCCTAGGCTTGAGACACAGCCTTGCCAATGACTATGCGTAAACCGGAATGGGAATGAAAAATGAAAAAGCTCGCTATCGCAGCGCTAGCGTTCGCGACTGCGTTGTCAGCGTCGCCGGCATTCTCTCAGATCTACTTTGAGTATGGCGCAGGACCTCGCTACTACGATGATCCACCAGCGCCACGGTACTATCGCTACTCGCCACGCTATGCATACGATGACGACGATGACGACTATCGCTATGGCCAACGGTGCTGGACACAGAAATACTACAGATACCGCTATGGCCATCGGGTGGTGCGATACAGGAACGTTTGCGACTAGAGCGCACTGGCCTGCCTCCGATCAGATCATCGGCGGTTCGGGGTCAGGATCGATCTCCACGATGATGTCCGGCGTGTCGTTCCTTGGCGAACCGAGCTTGCTGTCAGTGGGCGATGCCAAACGTTTCCTTGACGTCGCCATTCGCCATGCAAACGGCCCATTTATTCTCGAAAGGATTACAGTCGGTCCACTCGCCCCCGAGTCCATCAGAGAAGCCTGTGGTAGCGGGCGACAGTAGATAAATCTCGTGTTGGAAGTCGTCTGATGTTCGCGAGAACAGTGCCATGTCCTTTGGAGTGCCGGCCGCGACAAAAAGCGCCTAGAAGCGCTCAAATATCCGCTCCGCATTTCCCGGGAATTTGGTTATCAGCTGCTTCCATCCTGTCGCTTTCCAACCCCCTGATATTTGCGGCCCGATGGAGCGGCGCCGGATCTGAGCTAGGACCAAGCTGCCTCATTTCAAGCATCGCTTCGCAGGATGCTCCAGCAAGCAATGCCAGTTGCTCAGTGTCATCTACGCCTTGCCGGTAGATCTCGATGATGATCGATGCCAGATGAACTGTGGTGTTGTGATCGTTGATCGCGTGCTTTTCCGTGATGCGCTGCAACACCTCATCGCAGACGGTCAAATCCTCCGAAGTGAGGGGTTCATCACGTTGTCGCATTTTACCTCCTCGTCATTCGTCCGGCAGGTGCTGTCGGCCGAATCCCATCGAGATATTCGATCGCCGCGCTTCGCAAGGCAATCTGCCAGTCATGTCGCATGTTGCATTCCATGTTGCATGGAGTAGCCGCTACCTCTTTGAAATGCCTGAAAACCAAGCGCAATAGGTTGCAACATGATGCGACATGACAATGAGACAAATCTGCCTGAACGCAATTAGTATCTACCGGAAATCATTGATGAAATTGATTGGCTGGGGAACCTGGATTCGAACCAAGATCGACGGAGTCAGAGTCCGCTGTTCTACCATTGAACTATTCCCCAGCAGGTGCGGCGCTCGAAGCGGCTCCGCTGGTGTGCGGCGCTTATAAACAAAAGATCGAGGATTGCAAATACCTGTTTCGAAAAAAATCCACGTGACGTTCGGATGGTTTTTGGTGTCATCTGGGAGGTCTAATATCCCGCCTGCCAAAAAGAATTTGGCGATTTCGCCGTGCGCTGGTATCTTCGCGCCAACGCAAAATCGAACGAGCGCCTGCTGCATACCTTTGGACTTGCGCGGCGCGGTGGAAAAAGAACGTGGAAGACCCCGAAGGCGGCTCAACGCCGCAAGGTAACGGGGCGTCGGCGGTAGGGCGCAGGGATGGCAAGAAATCCAGGCGCCGCAAGGGCAAGCGTGGCGGGCAATCCCGCAATGCGAACCAGTCCGCTCAGCATGTCCTCTC
The DNA here is from genome assembly GCF_014197575.1 of Rhizobium sp. BK538. Taxonomy (NCBI): domain Bacteria; kingdom Pseudomonadati; phylum Pseudomonadota; class Alphaproteobacteria; order Hyphomicrobiales; family Rhizobiaceae; genus Rhizobium; species Rhizobium sp. BK538. Next base: position 258,066 of record NZ_JACIFT010000006.1, on the reverse strand, counting down.
CGGCGATACCGGAGAGGCGGCGCGCCCAATTGAAGCCGGCAACGCGGCGCGCAAGCGAAAGCGTCGCCGCCGTGGCGCGGGCGCTTCAGGCGAAGCCGTGCAGCAGCCGCAACGGGCAAACAACGAAATCTCCGCAACCGCAGGACGCACCGTTCCCGGCGACAGCGAATCGGCGCCGAGCCGACGCAATCGCCGCAAGCATCGCGGCAAGCGCGGCCTCCAGGGGCGTCCGCTGGCGCACGAAAAGCCGCCGGTCGGACACGCGGTCCAGCCGCAGCAGCCAGTGCCGGCCGGACGGAACGGACCTGCGGAATCGCGAACCGGCCAGAACGACAATCGTACGGCACGCCAATCCGACGGCGGGCAGCGCAGCCCGGGCGAACATCCGTGGCCGGACGAGCTCTATGCCGCTCTCGATCTCGGCACCAATAATTGCCGTCTGCTGATCGCCCAGCCGACGCGACCGGGCCAGTTTCGCGTCGTTGACGCCTTCTCCCGGATCGTGCGTCTTGGCGAGGGGCTGGCGGCAAGCGGTCGCCTCTCCGACGATGCGATGGATCGCGCCGTCGATGCGCTGCGCGTCTGCGCTTCAAAGCTGAAGAACCGCGAAATCCGCCGTATGCGGCTGATTGCGACCGAGGCCTGCCGGCAGGCGAGCAACGGCGCCCAGTTCCTTGACCGTGTCGTTGCCGAAACTGGGCTCGAACTTGAGATTATCGATCGGGAGACGGAAGCGCGGCTGGCCGTCTCCGGCTGCTCGTCGCTTGTCGGGCGCGAGACACGCTCGGTCGTTCTCTTCGATATTGGCGGCGGCTCCTCCGAAATCGCGGTCATCCGCATCGGTGATAACCGCTTCAATCGCCTCGCCAACCACATCACGCACTGGACCTCGCTTCCCGTCGGCGTCGTCACGCTTTCGGAGCGCCATGGCGGACGTGATGTCACGCCGGATGTCTTCGAGGGCATGGTGGGGGAGGTGGAAGGCATGCTTGACCGCTTCGATTGCCCTGTGATCGACATCGGTCATGCGGATGATTTCCACCTCATCGGCACCTCGGGAACAGTGACGACGCTCGCCGGCGTTCATCTCGACCTGCCGCGATATGACAGACGCAAGGTCGATGGCATCTGGCTTTCGGATGACGAGGTCTCGGCGATGCAGGCAAAGCTGCTGTCGTGGGATTTCGCAAGCCGCGCTGCCAATCCCTGCATTGGGCCGGATCGCGCCGATCTGGTGCTTGCAGGCTGCGCCATTCTCGAGGCGATCCGCCGTCGCTGGCCGAGCCCGCGCATGCGCGTTGCCGATCGCGGCTTGAGGGAAGGCCTGCTCACGGACATGATGGCGGACGACGGCGTGTGGCGGCGCCACCGCAACCGCCGCGGCCAGCGCGGCAAATAGGGGACAAGCATGGCGAAGCCAACCATTGCGGGTAACCGCACCGGCCGCAAACTCGGCCAGCGCGTCAAGAACAAGAAGATGAAGGCGTCGTCGCGGCAATGGCTGCAGCGTCACATCAACGATCCCTACGTGCAGCGCGCCCAGCTCGAGGGTTATCGCGCGCGCGCAGCCTTCAAGCTGCTCGAGATCGATGAGAAGCACAACATCTTGAAGGGTGCTCGTCGCATCATCGATCTTGGCGCTGCACCCGGAAGCTGGTCGCAGATCGCTGCCAAGGTCACCGGCTCGACCGATGAGGATATCCGTGTCGCGGCGATCGACTTTTTGGAGATGACTCAACTGCCGGGCGTGAAGATCCTGCAGCTGGACTTCCTCGATCCGTCAGCACCGGCTCAGTTGATCGAGGCCGTCGGCGGCACGCCGGATTTGGTAATCTCGGATATGGCGGCGCCCACCACCGGCCATCATCGGACCGACCATCTGCGCACCATGCACCTCTGCGAAGTAGCGGCCCACTTTGCTGTCGAAGTGTTAGGTGAGGGCGGTCACTTCCTGGCAAAGACGTTCCAGGGCGGCACGGAACGCGAGCTTCTCAACATGCTGAAGCGGCATTTCAAGCAGGTCGTTCACGTCAAGCCGGCGTCCTCGCGGGCGGAGTCGGTCGAAATGTTCCTGCTGGCGAAAGGCTTCAAGGGTCGCCAAGCGGAGCCCGACATTCCCGAAGCTTGATCTTTGGGTCGGTCTTGAGTGATGATCGGCCTCCCAAGACTTGGAATGCCCGGCTACCATGCTCCTCTACGTCACCCTCGGAACCAACGACATCGATCAGGCGAGGCGGTTCTACGACATCGTCCTGCCGCTGCTCGGTTACCGCCGTCAGCGCTACTCCGAAGAAGAAATTGGCTATGCCGCAGATGGGGATACCCGCTGCCGGCTCTGGATCGTAACCCCATTCAACTGCAGGCGGGCGTCGAGCGGAAATGGTTCGATGGTCGCGCTTCATGCCGAGCGCCGTGCTGACGTGGACGCATTCCACGCCGCAGCGCTTGCCGCTGGCGGTGTCGATGAAGGCGCGCCGGGATTGCGACCGTTCCATGCCAATTTCTATGCTGCTTATGTCCGCGATCCGGATGGCAACAAGTTGAGCGCCGTCTGTGAGAACGCGGAATAGCCCTTACTTCACGGCCTGTTGTTCCGCCTCGATCGTCGCTGGGGCGAGACGCTTTGCCCGGTGGCCGGAAACGAGAGCGCCGGCGCTCTTGTCCATCCGGATGAAGGGGATGGTTGCCACGACGGTCAGGATCGCGATGACATAGAAGGCAATGTGGAAGTCGGCCACCTGCAGCGCCTCGCCGCGGAAATAGATCGACGTCTCCAGGATCGCGGCGGCAACAGCAACTCCCAGTGCCAAGCTGATCTGCTGCATCACCGAACTCATCGACGTTGCCTGGCTCGCCTGCGCGTCGTCGATGTCGGCGTATGCCAGGGCGTTGACGCCGGTAAAGAAGAACGACCGCGAAAGGCCGCCGATCAGAAGAATGGCGATGATGACGAGGTGCGGCGTCTGCGGCGTGAAGAAGCCGGTCGTGACCGTCACGATCGTCGTCACGCCTGCCGCCGAAAGCAGTGTGGTGCGGAAGCCGGCCGCCGCGAAGACGCGGCGAGCCATGAACTTGGTGGTGATGGCGCCGATCGCGCCGGCAAAGGTGATGAGACCCGACCGGAAGGGCGTCAGGCCGAAGCCGAGCTGCAGCATCAAAGGCGTCAGGAAGGGCATGGCGCCGATACAGATGCGAAACAGCGTACCGCCGGTTGTCGATGCGCGGAAGGTCGGGTTTCGGAAGAGGTTCAGGTTGAGGATCGGCGCCGGATGTCGTTTGGCATGGCGCACGTAGAGAAAACCGCAGACGAGACCGATTGCCGTCGCCGTGATGCCGATAATAGGAGGCAACGCCGGCAGGCTGACGACGGAAAGGCCGAAGACGACGCCGGCGGCCGAAAACGACGTCAGCAGGAAGCCGATAAGATCCAGCTTCGGCGGCGCCGTCGCCTCCACCTCGGGCAGGAAGATCGTTGCGAGCCAGACGCCGATGATGCCAACCGGCACGTTGATCAGGAAGATCCAGTGCCAGGTGAAATAGGTGGTGATGAAGCCGCCGAGCGGCGGGCCGGCCAACGGTCCGACGAGCGCCGGAATGGTCAGCAGCGCCATTGCCGAGACAAGCTCGCTTCGTTTCGTCGTTCTCAGAAGCACGAGGCGACCGACCGGCGTCATCATCGCACCGCCCATGCCCTGCAGGAAGCGGGCGAAGACGAACTCGATCAGGCCAGACGAGATTGCGCAGAAGATTGAGCCGACGACGAAGACGCAGATGGCGAGGCGGAAGATGCGCTTGGCGCCGAACCGGTCCGCCATCCAGCCGCTGATCGGAATGAAGACCGCGAGCGACACCATGTAGGAGGTCAGCGCCAGCTTCAAAGTGATCGGCCCGACGTGAAGATCGTTGGCGATTGCTGGCAGGGCGGTCGATATGACGGTGGAGTCCATCTGCTCCATGAAGAGAGCGACGGCGAGGATCAGCGGGACGATGCGGTTCATACGCGAATGCCTTGAAGGTCTTGCGAAGGCGGCTCGGGAAGCCAGTGCTCTGTAGTCCTCGGGAAAGGCTCTGCCAACCTCTCTTTCCGCTTCTGAAGCACGTTTGCATCACGTCTGCGTGAGACGGCTTGCTCAGCAATTTCAACGGTCAAGATTGACATAAGTTTGTTTGGACCAGCTGCAAGAAACGCGGCGGTCGGTTCGTCATTGGGGGTGTCGGTAAAGAGGTCGCACGTTATTGGAAGGATTGGATATGGCAGTACCGTCGGGGAACGGCGCACTTTGTTTGCTTCGGGCATCGGCCTGCTGGCGGCGCCGATGATTTTGAGAGAGACGGCCGCAATGGCCGCAAGTGGAGAAAAGACCAAGATGGATGCGACGACGCAGCCCCAGTTCAATCAATTCAAGCTCGGCTCTTATAAGTTTACTGTCTTCAAGGACGGGGCCACGATTGCCGAAAAGCCTTTTGACACCTTCGGGACTAACCAGAAGCCGGAAACGGTCCAGGAGCTGCTCGCGAAGAATTTCCTGCCGACCGATAAATTCGTTAATACCTATGCCCCGACGCTGATCGATACCGGATCGGATGTCATCCTCGTCGACACCAGCTTTGGCGAAGGCGGCCGCGCCCGCGGCAGCGGCCAGCTTCGCGAGGGGCTCAAGGCTGCCGGCTATACGCCCGACGACATCACGCTGGTCGCACTGACCCATTTGCATGGCGATCATATCGGCGGCCTGATGGAAGGTGGCGCTCCGGCCTTCAAGAATGCGCGTTATGTCATCGGCCAGATCGAATTTGATTTCTGGACCGATAAGGCCCGCGAGGGCACGCCTGCCGAAGGTGGCCACAAGGCGGTTCTCGCCAATGTGGTGCCCCTTGCAGAGAAAGCGACCTTCATCGGCGATGGCGGCAAAGTCGCAGGCGGTATCACCGCGATGCTGGCGCCGGGTCACACGCAGGGCCACATGGTTTTCCCATGTCGAATCCGAGGGCAAGCGCCTCCTGGCGACGGGTGACACTGCCAATCACTATATTCTGTCGCTGCAGAAACCGGACTGGGAGGTTCGCTTCGATATGGACAAGGCGCAGGCAGCAGCCACGCGCCGCAAGGTGTTCGGCATGATCGCCGCCGACAAGGTTGCCTTCCTCGGCTACCACATTCCGTTCCCGGCCGTCGGCTTTGTCGAGACATACGAGGACGGCTATCGCTTCGTTCCGAAGACCTATCAGTTCGACCTGTGAGGTCGCTGCATGGCAGCCATACCAAGCCCGGCGGACACGTCGGGCTTTTTGCTATTCCCTTCCTGTCATAGACGTGTTACCAGCCCTCGCCAACTTCCAACGCAACCCTTGCACACCGCCGGTGCGGACGATTCGTTCCGGGAGGCGTTGCATTTTCTTAATTGAAGGAAATTGGCCATGGCTCGCATCATAGAAACGCCCACCGGTTTGGACGCACTCACCTTCGATGACGTGCTCCTGCAGCCCGGTCATTCCGAGGTTTTGCCCGGTCAGACGAGCGTTGCAACACGCATCGCCACTGATTTCGAGCTGAACATCCCGATCATCTCTTCGGCCATGGATACCGTCACGGAAAGCCGCCTTGCCATCGCCATGGCGCAGGCCGGCGGTCTTGGCGTCATCCACAAGAACCTGACGCCGTCCGAGCAGGCCGAGCAGGTCCGCCAGGTCAAGAAGTTCGAAAGCGGCATGGTCGTCAACCCGGTGACGATCGGCCCTGATGCGACGCTCGCCGATGCGCTGGGCCTGATGAAGACCTACAGCATCTCGGGCATTCCGGTCGTAGAAAAGTCCGGCCGTCTCGTCGGCATTCTGACCAACCGCGACGTCCGCTTCGCGTCGGATCCGAAGCAGAAGATCTACGAGTTGATGACGCGCGAGAACCTCGTCACCGTCAAGGAAAGCGTCGACCAGCAGGAAGCCAAGCGTCTGCTTCATGCGCATCGCATAGAGAAGCTGCTGGTGGTCGACGGCGAAGGTCGCTGCGTCGGTCTTATCACCGTCAAGGATATTGAAAAGTCGCAGCTGAACCCGAACGCATCCAAGGATGCGCAGGGCCGCCTGCGCGCCGCTGCTGCCGTTGGCGTCGGTGACGATGGTTTCGAACGTGCCGAACGCTTAATCGAGGCAGGCGTCGATCTTCTGGTCGTCGATACCGCCCATGGCCATTCGCAAGGCGTTCTCAATGCCGTGGCACGCGTAAAGAAGCTTTCCAACTCCGTGCGCGTCATGGCTGGCAACGTGGCGACATCGGAAGGCACCAGGGCATTGATCGATGCCGGTGCGGATGCCGTCAAGGTCGGTATCGGCCCGGGCTCGATCTGCACGACACGCATCGTCGCCGGTGTCGGCGTTCCCCAACTCGCCGCCATCATGTCGGCCGTCGAGGCAGCCCAGGCCCAGGACATTCCCGTCATCGCGGACGGTGGCATCAAGTTCTCGGGCGACGTCGCCAAGGCGATCGCATCCGGCGCTTCCGCCGTCATGATCGGCTCGCTGCTTGCCGGTACCGATGAAAGCCCGGGCGAAGTCTATCTCTACCAGGGCCGTTCCTTCAAAGCCTACCGTGGCATGGGCTCCGTCGGCGCCATGGCGCGCGGCTCGGCAGACCGCTACTTCCAGGCCGAAGTGCGTGACACGCTGAAGCTCGTGCCTGAGGGCATCGAAGGCCAGGTTCCCTACAAGGGTCCGGTCTCCGGCGTCCTCCACCAGCTTGCAGGCGGCCTCAAGGCGGCCATGGGTTATGTCGGCGGCAAGGATATCAAGGAGTTCCAGGAGCGCGCGACCTTCGTCCGCATCTCTGGCGCTGGCCTTCGCGAAAGCCATCCCCACGACGTCACGATCACCCGCGAAAGCCCCAACTATCCGAGCGCCGGCGGCTGACAATGAACGCGGGCAGCCGTATTCCGCTCTGGATTATCGCGCTGCTCGCGGCCATCTGCCTTGGCGTGCTTGCGTGGACGACATTCGGCTTTGTCGTCCCCTTCAAACATGAGACCGGGCAGGCGGTTCTCGATATCTATTTCGCCGGTTACGACGAATTGACCATCGGCCGGATGCAGCGACTCCTCGGCGAGAACGAGATCGCCAACAATTTGCTGCGGGCGATGTATGCCGGTCCCGAGCTGATCTTCCCGGCGCTTTTGACTGCACTTCTGCTGCTGGTGTTGATGAGGTTGAGGCCCAGCGGCTCATACTTCAATCGCCCGATCCGTCCTTCCCTGACCAAGCTCGTCTATGCGCTTCCCTTCATCTATGGCCTTTCCGACTACGGCGAGAACATCTCCAGCCTGGTTGCTTTCGGAGACAGCGCCTGGACGGATCAGGCCGCTGACCTATTGCCGTGGATGACGCGACTGAAGTTTGCGAGTCTAGCCATCTGTGTGATCGTCATTGCCCGTTTCGCCCTCGTGCGCGCGATGCATAGCGAAGAGAGCGAGTGATAGTCTCACCGCGGCCGACGGCGGCATTGCTCAAGTCTGACATCGCCGCGCCCGCCGCAGAACTGTGGCGGGCATTTGCGGCCTTGCTGTTTTTCCTCTACAGCACGGAAATCAAACGGAAAGCCGCAAGGAAGAGACAGCATGACCGGCTACGAAATGTTCTGGCCCGCAATCGCCCACGTAGCCTTGGTTTATTTCCTCTACATGCTTCTCGGTTATCGCCGCCAGAAACTGGTGCAGGTCGGAAAGGTGCACCGCTCGAACTACCGCGAAAATCGCGACGAGCCGCCGGAAGGCCTCGTCGTCAAGAATTGTCTCGCCAATCAGTTCGAGTTGCCGGTGCTCTTCTACGCGTGCTGCTTCCTCCTCTATATCACGGAGGCCGACAACCTCGTTGCCGTCGTCCTTGCCTGGGTTTTCGTGGCGCTACGCTACCTGCACGCCTTCGTCCATGTCACCAGCAACGACCTCCGTTACCGTAGCCCGCTCTTTGCAGCCGGTTATGTGGTGCTCGGCGCCATGTGGCTGTGGCTTGCCGTCTGGATGGCCTTCCCGAACGGCTGAGCGACTTGAAGTAACGTAGTTTTGTTCCTGCGTTACCGGCGGCTGACCTATCTTCCCCGGCAGGCGAAAGCCAACAAGTAGGGAGCAGGAGGACCCAAATGAGCAAGCCGGAAATCACGCAGGCGATGATTAGCGCCTACGACGAATACACGCATCTGACACTCGACCGCCGCAGCTTCATGGATAAGCTGACGAAACTGGCTGGCTCGGCTAGCGCCGCCGCGGTCATCGCGCCGATGCTCGCCGCCAATAAGGCGAGCGCGGAAATGATCGCCGCCGACGACAAACGGCTGGTCGCAAAAAACGTGACCTATCCCGGCGGTGCCGGCGAGATGAAGGGTTACCTGGTCGAGCCGAAGGATGCTTCAGGCAAACTCGGCGCGGTGATCGTGATCCACGAGAACCGCGGCCTCAACCCGCATATCCGTGATGTTGCGCGCCGCATGGCATTGGAAGGCTTCATCGCGCTGGCGCCGGATTTCCTTTCGCCCAATGGTGGCACCCCCGAGAACGAAGACAAGGCCCGCGAGATGTTCAGCACGCTGGACCGGCCCGCCACGGTGGCGAACGCCGAGGCAACGCTCGCCTATCTGACCAAGCTCGACAATTCCAACGGCAAGGTCGGCGTGATCGGATTTTGCTGGGGTGGTGGGCTGGTAAACGACTTCGCCACCAAATCGCCGGAGCTGAAGGCCGGCGTCGCCTATTACGGGGCGCAGCCGCAGGCGGCCGATGTGCCGAACATCAAGGCTGCCTTGATGTTGCACTATGCCGGTCTCGACGACCGCATCAATGCCGGCATCGATGCCTACAAGAAGGCGCTGCAGGAGAACGGCAAGGACTTCCAGATCTTCGTTTATGACGGCGTCAACCACGCCTTCAACAACGATACGTCGTCGGCTCGCTATGACAAGAAGGCTGCAGATCTTGCCTGGAGCAGGACGGTTGAATTCTTGAAGAAGAACTTGGCCTGATCAGGCGGCCAATTCGTGCGGGGCAGGGGCGACAGCGATGATCGCCTCTGCCAGCGCCTCCATCTCCTTGCCACGATGATTGCTACGCCGCCAGGCGAGGCCGATCTCGCGCGACGGCTGCGGGTCGGCAAACGGGACGATGCGGATCGAATTGCGACTGGTCTCCGTCGGAATGGCCATTTCAGGAATGAGCGTCATGCCCATGTCGTGCGACACCATCTGCAGCAACGTCGCCATCGACGTCGCGCCGAAGTTCACAAGGCTGCGCTTGCCGGCGCTGCAGACGGCGAGCGCCTGATCGCGTAGGCAATGTCCCTCCTCGAGCAGCAGGAGGCGGTCCACATTAACCTCATGCTCGGTCAGCGGTGACATCAGCACCGCCTCGCCGTTGTCGGCCACGGCCATGAAGAAGCGGTCGGTGAAGAGCGGCCGCGTCTGGATGCCTTCGATGTCGAGCGGCAACGCCGCGATCACGGCATCCAGTTTCCCTGTCAGAAGATCTGCCATCAGTCGATCGGTTACCGCCTCCCGTAGCTCCACCTCGACGCTGGGGTATGTCTTGCGCAGATGTGGCACGAACTGCGGGACGAGGTAAGGCGCGACGGTGGGAATAATTCCGATCCGGATCAGACCTTCAAGTGTTCCGCCGCCTTTTCGGGCCGTCTGCTCGAGCAGGTCGACTTGATGCAGGATGGCGCGGGCGTAGTGCAGCACCTCTTCGCCTTTCGGCGTCAGAATAGTATTCTGACGAGTGCGCTCGACGAGTTTGGCGCCAAGATACTCTTCCATCTCCATGATCTGGGTCGACAGCGCGGGCTGGCTGATGTGGACCATTTCGGCGGCGCGGCCAAAATGGCGCGTCGTTGCCAGCGCATCGAAGTAGCGCATCTGTCGAAGTGTCAGCATGATAATTTCTTCCAATCGAATCTCTTAATGAATACGACTGGAGATTATCGAAGGTCAATGGACAACCATTCCGGTGGTGCGGGGCGACAATCATCAACAGGCACACTTCAAGCGCGCTCAAGCGGATGCTAATCGCGCGTGCGTCCAGGACGGCTACAAGATCGCCGCGATCGGTGCTGAGCCGGAGGCAGCCGAGTAAGTTCGCAGTCGGAAGCTGGCCAAATCGGGGCGTATCACCCCGATTTTTTTATACTTTTCCCAATCCAGACAATCCGATCTATCTCGTTTACGAGTCGTGAAGACCTGCATGTCATATCGGCCAAATGGCGCCGGCATGAACCACTCCGTCGCTTCAAATAGAACAAATGGGAACGACATGAAGGTCGGAAGTTTGGATCGTATTGGCCTCCGCCGGAAGCCGAAACAGGAACGCAGTATTCAGAGGCTCGACCTCATCTTGTCGGCTGCTGCAGCAATCATTGCCGAGAAGGGTGTGAGCGCCATGCGGATGACGGAACTGGCCGTCGCCGCCAAAGTGCCGATCGGCTCCGTCTATCAATATTTTCCCGAGAAGGCCGCGATCGTCAAAGCTCTCTTTGACCGCCAGGCATTGACGATCCAGACGCGGATAGCCGATGCCTTTGCGTCTGTGCACTCCGTCGACCATGCGCTCGAGGTACTCGCCGCCATGATTGACTGGCACTATGACGACTACCGCAACGATGCCGCCTATCTCGGCATCTGGATGGGCACTGAAACCGATCACGATCTGCTGCGCCTCAACATCGAGCACAGCAAGCGGATTGCGGACATTTTCCAGGATACGGTCCGCCGCGTCGCACCGGAACTCTCGGTAGCCGACATGCAGGCCCGTAGCTATCTGTTCAGCCACCTGCTAGGGGCCTCGATCCGCCTTGCCGTCGTCAGCGAGGACTCGCTTGCCAGACGCATTCTCGACGAGTGGAAGCGCGTGATCCGCAAGGCTTTCCTCTCGCCGGCTGCTGCGTGACGTCTACCAGCTCGGTACGATGTTGGCGATCTTGAGGCGGGGTTGCACCCGCCCATAGGCATTCTTCACCTCAGGTTCGAGATTGTCGTCGACGACGGCGGGCGTGATGTTGTCGAGGCAGGCGGTGATATGCGCGGTAATAGCGTTCATCAGTGAGATCGACACACCCGGCCGCTTCATGATGCCGATCTGAACAGGGGGCAGGGCAGGGAAACCGTCTGCCTGGCTCAGCACCTTCATCCCTGTACGCAGCGCCGATTCTGGCATGACCGAAACGGCCATGCCGGCAAGCACTGCGGCCGCGACGACAGTGCACGACCAACTGGTGAACAGGATCTGGTGCTCGCGCCCGACCGCATCGAGCGCAGAGCAGGCGAGCTGGCGCCACTGGCAGTCGCGACGACCGACGGCGAGCGGCACTGGCGCGTCGTCACGGATGGGATGGTTGGCCGAGCCGACCCAGCAGAGCGGTTCCGTTCGCACGACATCCGACATGCGCTCGCGCGGATTGTGTGTCACCAGCGCGATGTCGAGTTCGCCGCGATTCATGCGCTCGGCGAGACCCACGGAGGGCTCGCAGACGATATAGAGCTCGACGTTCGGGTGTGTCTTGGCGAAACGGCCGATGATCTCCGGCATGTAGCGGTCGGCGTAGTCATCGGGTGTGCCGATGCGCAGCGTGCCTTCGAGACGATTGTCGTCGAAGGCCGCGATCGCCTCATTGTTGAGGCGAATGATGCGCCGCGCATAGTTCAATAGCTTTTCGCCCTCGGCGGTCAGGCGGTTGCCGCGGCCGTCCTTGATGAAAAGCTGCTTGCCAATGCGCTCTTCCAGCCGCCGCATCTGCATGGAAACGGCCGATTGCGTCTTGTAGACCCTGTCGGCGGCCTTGGTGAAGCTGCCGGAATCGACAATCGCGATGAAGGTCTGCAACTGATCAATATCAAGAGGCGCGGTCATGAGTTCACCCATAAAGTTCTCTGATGATAATCATTAGAAACATTCGTTGGACTGATCAATAGGTGTTTGGCATCTTCGGGGTGCAAATCAAGCAAAGTGAAGGACAGACACCCTGCCTGTCCGCTCCGATTTCAACCCGATGCCTTCCCGCTCGAACTCGCGGGAGGGGTGGGTTGTTGCGCGCCAATGAAAGGATCAACCATGCGCACGACAGACCGGATACTCGAATTCGACTGCAGCCAGACCACCCCGACGTTCTCCCAGCGTCTCGCAAATGGCTTTGCAACGTTGTCATCCGTACTGCGCGTGTTCCGCAACCGTATGGAGATCAACCGGCTGCACGATCTCGATGACAAGCAATTGAGGGATATCGGCCTTACCAGGGCCGATCTGACCTCGGCGTTCCTGGCGTCCACCTTCTTTGAAGATCCGTCGGAACACCTGACGCGTTCCGCGCGCAATCGTGGACCTAAGTCGCTCTTCCGGTCCCGAAAGGATTAAGGCCGGCTCAGTTTTCCCCGCAGGGTGATAGCCAATAGCCCTGCCTCTTGCCCGGTGACCGGCCTCCCAGCCGTCTCCGGGTTTTTTTTATGCCTTTGGAGGCGTGGAGGAAGGCGTCTTAGGCATATAGGTTTCGAAGATCGCTTCCATGTTTTTCTGGTAGTTCTTCTGCACCTCGAGCCCGCTGTCGAACATGCTGTTCAGCATGTCCATGTAGCTTTCCGTCTCCGCTTTCGCCTGCTCCTTCTGAGCTTCGGCTGCTTTCGGCTCGACCGGCTTTCCAAGCGAGCCCATCATGTCCTGAAAGGTCTTTGCGAACGGGTTGTCGAAAAACGGGTTAGTGACCGTCTTCTCGGCCTCCGGCTTCTGCATGCCGAACATCAGCTGCATGGCCTGGGTGAAAGGGTTGTCGAAGATACTTGGTTCGGGGGTAGGCTTCTGCTTCGGCGCGAAGCCGGTACTTTCGAGCCATTTCTGGATGGTTTCGCCCATCGCCGTGTTGACGAACGGATTGACCGGGGCCGTCATCTGCCCCATCGACTGCTTGAACAGGCCACCCATCAGCGTATCGGCCATCACGGGCAGCATCTGTTTGTAGATTTCCTGTCCGATTCCCGTCACCTGGGCCGCCTGCGCAGCCACCGCGCGCGACACCTCTTTGGAGCCGAACAGCTGCGCAAGGATGTTGTTGCCGTCCGATATCCCCTGCGGCGTGAAAGCCTTGCTCATGTCCTCGAAATATTTGGCATAGTTGCCGGAGGCGACCGCCTGCATCAGCCCCATAAAGTCGTAAGGGCTGCTGGTGCTCCGCTTCAGGCCGGCGGAAAATGCCGGCATCAGCGCCGCCATCGCCTTGGCGGTCTGCTCCTGGGCAAGATTGAACTGCTTGGAGACTGCATCCATCGCCGCGCCGTTCTGGGCCTGCATTATCATGTCGAAGAGTGGCAACATGGAAATCCCCTTCCCGGTTCGCAACGCTTAATTGCGTCACTATAGCCGGAAAAAGGAATGCGCAAACCGCTTTTTGCAGAAGGGCTTAGGGTCATGACTTACTAAATTCATCCATTCTGCCTGACGGATTTTGATTTCGACAAGAAGGATAGGCGTCGGAAGTGCCCTACCACTTTCAAGTCTTTACGACGCAGTCAGGGGCAAAATCCGTCTCGCCCTTCGGGTTAGGCGGCATGGGCCGTCTGATCGCAAGCAATGCTCGCCAAGGCGCTACAAGCCTTGCGCTTGCTTACCTCCACCCAATCCCATGCCGTCAAACAGACGGATGAATTTAGTAGGTCCTGGCTTAGTATTGATACTCTTCGAAGACGGGCTCTACCGAACCGGCCCAGCGGCCATGGTAAAGCGCCAGCAGATCCTCGGCCAAGGTCGCCTTCTTCGCCATGACTTCATCGAGCGGCGAAAGGAAGATGGTTTCGTCCTGCCCTTCCTTGTTGAGCTTGTTGCGCGCCCTCAGCCCCGCCTTCGAAACGGCGATGACTTCACGTGCGGTCTCGTAGAGCTCATGCCCGCGGAACTTTGCCCTCAAGCCCTGAGCCGGCACAGCATCGCGCAAGGCGTTGACCTCGTCGAACGTCCAGTCCTTGGTCAGCATATCGGCATCTTCGAGCGCCGCCTCGTCATAGAGCAGCCCGACCCAGAAGGCTGGCAACCCGCAGATGCGCCGCCAAGGCCCACCATCCGCGCCGCGCATCTCGAGGAAGCGCTTCATGCGCACATCCGGGAAGAGCGTCGAGAGATGGTTCGTCCAGTCTCCCATCGTCGGCTCCCAGGCGGCGATTTCGCCCTTCAGTGCGCCGTTCATGAACTGCCGGAAGGTAACATGGGTACAGTCGTGATAATGCCCGTCGCGCACGACGAAATACATCGGCACGTCGAGGGCCCATTCGGCATAGTCATGAAAACCGAAGTCGTCGCGGAAGGTGAAGTCCAGCAGACCGGAGCGGTTGTTATCGGTGTCACGCCAGATATCGCCCCTCCACGAGAGCAGGCCGTTGAGCCTGCTTTCGGTAAAGGGCGAGGAGGCAAAGAGGGCGGTTGCCAGAGACTGAAGCTTCATCGAGACGCGCATCTTCTTGCGCATGTCGGCCTCCGAGGAGAAGTCGAGGTTCACCTGGATCGTGCAGGTGCGATACATCATGTCTAGACCCTTGGCTCCGACCTTCGGCATGTAGCGGGTCATGATCTCGTAGCGGGATTTCGGCATCACCGGTGTTTCGGCCAGCGTCCATTTGGGGCTGCCGCCGATGCCGAGGAAGCGGATGCCCATGGGCTCAGCGATCTCGCGCAATGTCGCCAGGTGCGCGTTCGATTCCTTGCAGGTCTCGTGGATCGTTTCCAACGGCGCGCCTGATAATTCGAACTGGCCGCCGGGCTCGATCGATATGGCGCCCATCCCCTTCGGCTCGCCAAGGCCGATGATGTTGTCGCCATCCATGATCGGATCCCAGCCGGATTTTTGCTGCAGACCTTTGAGCAGCGCCGAAATACTAGCCTCACCGAAGTACGGCACCGGGCTATTGTCGGCCCGGAAGAAGGCGAACTTCTCATGCTCAGTGCCGATGCGGAATTTTTCTTTCGGCTTGCTTCCCACAGCAAGATAATCGGTCAGCTCCTGAACCGAAGAGAGTGGCGTCTGGTCGGTGGTATCGCGAGCCATTCAAGTCTACCTGCTATGGGAGAGCGCCCGGAAAAAACCGGGCAATTGGAAGGGTGATTAGGACCGCTCCCACGTATGTTGCAAGTGAAATTGTTTCAACGGTCCATCAAAAAAATAGCTGCCTACTTCGGCAGCGACCGATCCTAAGGTTAATTCCAGTCGCCGATCGACGCCTGAATGACAGCCATGGCAGCAACCGCAGCTGTATCCGCTCGCAGGATCCGCGGCCCGAGCGGGATTGCGGTAATGAAATCGAAGCTGCGCAGGCGCGCGCGCTCCTCCTCGGAAAAACCGCCCTCGGGGCCGACGAGGAGGGCCAGCTTTCGCTCGCTGATTTTGGACAGCAATGGCAGCGGGTTCTGCCCTGCGTCGCCCTCGTCGCAATAGATGATGCGGCGGTCGCTCGGCCAGGAGTCCAGGAGATCGAACAGCTTCACAGGCTCGGCAACATCAGGGATATCAAGTATGCCGCATTGCTCCGCCGCCTCGATGACATTTGCCTTCAACTTATCGAGATTAGTAATCTTGCCCTGCACGTGTTGGGTCATCACCGGGCGGAGAACACCTGCTCCCATCTCCACTGCCTTCTGCACTAGGTAGTCCAGGCGCCCGACCTTCAGGGGAGCAAAGAGATAGTGCAGGTCGGAGGGAACAGGCTGCGGCCGCGTCTGCTCCTCGGCAATCAGCACAATACGCTTTCGCGTCGGAAAGGTGAGACGCGCCTTCCACTCGCCGTCGCGGCCGTTGAAGACAAGCAACTCGACGCCCTCGGCCATACGCAGCACGTTAGCGAGATAGTTGAAGTGATCTGCCGTCGTCTCCACGGTTGTTCCGGCAGCGAGGGGGGCGTCCACAAACAACCTTTGCATCCGAAAATTGGCGCGCATTGAAAAGTCCTGCTCAAACAAAGAGCGCGAACATAACCCAATAGAGGATGGCTGCAAGCGCTGCGGAGGCCGGCACGGTGATGACCCAGGCGGCGATAATCGTCATGAAATGCGATCGGCGGACGAGATAGCGGCGGCGAACCTCGTGCGTGTTTGGATCTTCCGGTTCGTCGAGCGCCCAGCTCTCTGCCCTGCGGCGTATGTATTCGATACGGCGTTTCGAATGCCGCGTATACCACTCACGGAAGAAGCCGACGCCGAACACGGAACCGACGGCGATATGCGTCGTACTAACCGGCATGCCGAGCCATGAGGCTACGATGACGGTGAAGGCCGTTGACAGCGCCACGCAATAGGCCCGCATCGGGTTGAGCTTGGTGATCTGCTCACCGACCAGCCGGATCAGGCGTGGCCCGAAGAGCAACAGTCCAACGGAGATACCGAAGGCGCCGATCAGCAACACCCAGATCGGAGGCTGGTCCACTGCACCCTCAGCGGATCCGCCGACCGCGCGCACGATTGCCGAAAGCGGCCCGACGGCATTGGACACGTCATTGGCGCCATGCGCAAAGGAGAGCAACGCAGCTGAGCCAATCAACGGGATTTGAAACAGCACACGCAGCGAGCTGTTACGGTTTTCGAGCTCTACGGCCTGCCGTAGAACGAATGACCGCGCCGCGGCCCATCCGATGAAGCCGGCCGCGACCCCGAACAGGAGGATGGTCAGCGTGGAGAATTCGCTGGGCGCTTGAAGCTGCAGCATCATGTAGGACGAAAAGCCGCCGACCATCATCGCGAGCAGGATGGGCACCCAACGTCGCGCTGCGGCAATCTTGTCTTCGCGGTAGATGATCAGGGTTTTCACCATGAAAAGGAGGCCGGCGGCGATCACGCCGCCCAACAGGGGGGAGGTCACCCAAGCCGACGTGATCTCGATCATCACCCGCCAGTTCACCGGCTCGGGACCGACCGCGCCGATACCCGCGCCGATCACCGCGCCGACAATCGCATGCGTGGTCGATACCGGCGCGTTCATCCAGGTCGCGAGGTTGATCCATAAAGCGGCGGCCATCAATGCCGCCATCATGATCCAGCTGAGCGTCCCCGGCGGCACCTGCACTGCGTCCACGATGTTTGAGGAGATCGTCTTGACCACCTCGCCGCCGGCAACCGTCGCGCCGAGAATTTCGAAGATTGCTGCGATGACAAGCGCTTGTCCCATCGTCATCGCACGCGCGCCCACGGCGGCGCCTACGTTGTTGGTGACGTCGTTCGCACCGATGTTCATGGCCATATAGGCGGCAAGCGCCGCCGCCGCGACCACGAGCATCGCGCTTGGCCGGTCAAAGACGTAAACGCCGGCAAAAAGCATGGCCAGTCCGAGGAAGATCAGCCCGAGGCCAGGGGCCACCAGTTTGCGCGACACGAATTTCGTCGCATCCTCGACATGCGTAAGCTTGTCGAGATCCTTGTCGAGCGTTCTTTTGGTGAGGACGGCTGGTCGATCGGGCATGCTATTCCTTGGCGTTCAGTCCTGCTTTAACGTCGCCAAGTTTAGCAGCGCAAGATGGCAGTATCATTCCGCTGGAATTTGTTTCAACATCCTTGCCGCAAGCTGCTCCGCCATACGGCGCTTGAAGAGCAAAAAGATCTCCCGAAGCTCGGGCTCGTAAACCCGTTTCGCAGCTTCGTCACAGGAAACCCACTCGGTCTTGCGCTCGCCTTTCTCCTTGAAATTCTTGGCGATGTTGGCGACCTCGAGTGTGTAAACCTGAACCTTGCAGGTTACGCTGAGCCCATTCTTCAAGACCTTCGGATAGGAATAGGTGCCAAGTATATCGCTCTCGACCGTCCCACGTACCCCGGCCTCCTCGAAAGCTTCGCGGGCGGCGACCTCGTAGGCTGTACGCCCGTCCATCGGCCAGCCCTTGGGAATGATCCACCGCCCGGTATCGCGGCTCGTCAGCAAAAGTACTTCGAGCTCGCTTGTCCTCTTCCTCACCCGATAACAAAGCGCAGCATACTGTTGACGCGGAGGGCGTCTGAACATCAGCTGTACGTCTGAAGCGAGGCGGGAAAGAAGAGTCAACGGTCGGGTCACCTTTTAAGTTCAGCTCCTTGAAGTCGCTATATTAGTATCCACTGGAAAGCTTGCGCAATCCATACGTGTTTCAAGTTTTCCAGCGGGATTTGATACTTGTTCAATTGGCAGCTTCCGTTTCTCCACGGTTCGGAAGATCCGCCAAATACTGTCCTGATTCGGCCATTGCACAGGCGTTCAATATGGGCCCGTCTTGCATTTCAATCAATGACGGCGTCATGTCGTGCACTGTTATGTCAATACTGTGGTAACCATGCGTCTTCCTCCCCTAAAAGCGGTCCGCGCCTTCGAAGCCGTTTGTCGCCACGGCAGCATTCTTGGCGCTGCCGCGGAACTTGGTGTCGTGCGTGGCGCCGTGCGTCAGCAGATTGCCATCCTGGAGAACTATTTCGGGGAGAAACTGTTCACGCACGACGGGAGAAAACTGGCTGCAACCGCGAAGGCGGCACGGTTCGCGGAGGCGGCCAACGCGGCCTTGGTTGTATTGGAGCGTGCCGCCGCGGAATTTGCGGGCGGCGAGCATCGCCGCATCCGCCTCGGCGCGCCCTCGGCCTTTGCTATATGGTGGCTGATGCCGCGGCTTGCAAATATGCAGGCAGAACTCGGAAGCGTTAACGTCGATATCGTGCCGATGTCGATCGTCGAGCCGTTGTCGCTGCATCCGGAGCTTGACGCGATCATCATGGGCGGTGAATACCGGTCGGCGACCGGCATAACGGCAGTCAAATTCATGGAGGATGATTTCGGTCCCGTTGCCACGCCGGGTCTTACGGAAATGATCGCCGACGATCCTGCTCGGATGGTGGAGATCACCGCTCTCGTCAGCCGCAGCGCGCCAACCCTCTGGCAGGAATGGTTTGCCGAAAGCGGCACTCAGGCCGTGACGTTCCGGCGCAAGCAGGAGTTCGAGGATTTGCTCCTCGCACTCGGGGCGGCGCGATCGGGTGTGGGTGTCGTGCTCGCGCCTCGCGCCGCCATTGAGGATGACTTGCAGCGCAATGTGCTCGCAGCACCCTATGGCTTCATTCGCCGACCGGCCGGCTATAGCCTGTCTTGCCGCGCCACCGACGCGAAGAAACCCGCCTTCACCGCGCTTCGCGACTGGCTGCTCCGTTCCGACGCGTCCGCGCAATAGGGCAGATTTTCTGCCCTATTGCGAAGAATTATCTCCATGGTCGAAAGCTGCTGCCGGGTCTAACACTGCGTTGAGAGCAGAAGGACACGGATATGCAGAAAGACGCAACCCGCATCGAATGGATTGGCAACGGCTGCCGATTGCTGAAGGCAACGGCTGCAGAGTTCGAGAAAACCCAGCCGTTCGGCGGTTTGACCATCGGCACCGGTATCCATCTGG
The DNA here is from genome assembly GCF_014197575.1 of Rhizobium sp. BK538. Taxonomy (NCBI): domain Bacteria; kingdom Pseudomonadati; phylum Pseudomonadota; class Alphaproteobacteria; order Hyphomicrobiales; family Rhizobiaceae; genus Rhizobium; species Rhizobium sp. BK538. Next base: position 238,676 of record NZ_JACIFT010000006.1, on the reverse strand, counting down.
AACCGAAGACAGTGGCGCTGCTGATGACGCTGAGGGCCGGCGGTGCTCGACTCGTCTGCACCGGCAATCTGAACAGCACACAGCCTTCGACCGTCGAGTTTCTCCGTGCGCAGGGGATCACCATGCTTGCGACTCAGACGACGGACCCTGTCGCGCACCGCAAGAGCCTGGAGGCGGTTGTCGCCGAAAGGCCGGATCTGCTGCTCGACAATGGCGGCGACCTCTTCGCCATCGCGGCCGAGGCCCCTTACGCCAGTCTCCTCGGCGGCACCGAGGAGACGACGTCGGGCCGCACGCGCCTGTTGCCGATGCGGGCGAAGTTGAACATGCCGATCCTCGTCATCAATGATAGCCCGATCAAGCAGTATGCCGAAAACAGACATGCCGTCGGCCAGAGCCTTTTCGAAAGCTACATGCGCTTCACCAACCGCTCCACCAACGGCAAGCGCGTGACGGTCTTCGGTTACGGCGCCTGCGGGAAGGGAACCGCAGCCTACTTCCGCAACGCGTTCTCAAGCGTCAGCGTCGTCGATATCGATCCGGTGACAGCGCTGGAGGCTCATCTCGACGGGTTTTCCACGCCGCTGCGCAACGAGGCGATTGCCTCCGCCGACGTGCTCATCACCGTCACCGGCCTCCCCGGTATCGTCACCGCAGCGGATCTTCCATTGATCAAGGATGGTGCCATCCTGATGAATGGCGGACATTTCCCGCATGAGATCGACGTCGCCGCGTTCCGGCACTACCCCGACGTAGTGCGGATCGATCGTTACGAGGCTGACCATATCGAGACTTTGCACCTGAAGGATGGTCGCTGCTTCCATATTCTGGGCGGCGGGCATATGGCGAACCTCGCCGGTCCCCGTCCGCTCGGCAATTCCGTGGAGTCGATGGACCTGGGCTTCACGCTGCAGGCGCGCTGCCTCGAACGTGTTGCCAGGTGCGAGGTCGGCGCCGAGAGCTGCATTGTTCCGGTGCCGAAAGATATCGATGCCATGGTGGCAAGCGCCTATCTCGATCTGGCGCGGTAAGACGGGTGCGGCGAGCATACGCCGCACCTTGTGAATTCAAGCGATCTCCACCACCAGCTTGCCGTTTGCCTGACGGTTTTCGATCAACGCATGCGCTTCCGCGACATCGGAAAGTCCGAAGCGGCGCGCGTCCAGCCTCGGCATCAGCCTTCCGGCCTCGACGAGCTTGCCGACCTCACGCAGGATCTCGCCGTGGTGGCTTCGCCCTTCGCCGGTCAGAAGCGGCAGCAGCGTGAATACGCCCGAATAGGTCGCCGCTTTGAACGATAGCGGGGCAAGCGCGTGTGTGCCCCATCCGAGTGCGCTGACGACGTGACCGAACCGGCCGACCGCCTGGAAGGCAGTATCGAGGTCGGGGCCGCCGACGGTATCGTAGACGATGTCGAAGCCCTTGCCGCCCGTGTGATTGCCGACATAGTCCGTCACGGTCTCTACCCTGTAGTCGATCGGCATTGCACCGAGGCTTGCGAGGTAGTCAGCCTTGGCGGCACCATCGACGGCAAACACATTGGCGCCCGCGGCTTTCGCCACCTGTACGACAATGTGCCCCACGCCGCCGCCGGCACCGAGGACAAGAACCTGCTGGCCTTTGCCGACGTTGGCGCGATCGACCAACCCTTCCCAGGCGGCAATTGCGATCAGCGGCAGGGCTGCTGCTTCCCGCATCGAGAGGTTGTGGGGCTTCGGCGCAATCAGCCTGGCGTCGACCGCTGCGAATTCAGCCAGCGAGCCCTGGATGCCGCCGACGCCACCGGTCATGCCATAGACCTCGTCGCCGCGATGGAACGCGGTGACGCCGGGGCCGACCTGCTCGACGACACCAGCCACATCTATGCCGAGAACGGCCGGAAACGGATGGCGCGCATGGGCGGCATTGCCGGCGCGGATCTTTGTGTCCAGCGGATTGACGCCGCTCGCCTTGATCCGGACCAGCACTTCACCTTCACGCGGCGTCGGCCTGGCGATCTCTGCTGCACGGAAATCGGCTTTCGGCGTGTCAATCAGCAGCGCCTTCATCGTTGTAGTCGCAGACATGCAACTTTCCTTTCGTCTGTATGGGACGGAAAATGCGCCGTTGATATGCGAATGGAAATGAAAGAGATTGCATAAAGTTCATGCATTTGTGTTTGGAAGATAGATGGTGGAATGGAGTGATCTCAAGCTGTTCCTGGCGATTGCGCGCCAAGGCACTCTCGGTGCTGCCGCCCGCAGCCTCGGCCTGACGCAGCCGACGATGGGTCGTCGCCTGCGTGCGCTGGAAATCTCGCTCGGCCAGACGCTCTTTCAGCGGACGGCGGACGGCTTCGTTCTGACGGATGAGGGCGCCACCGTCTTCGCACGTGCCGAGCGCATGGAAGAGGAAGCACTTGGCCTTGAGCGAGAACTCGCCGGGCAGAACCGCCAACTGAGTGGCTTCCTGCGCCTGTCCTCATCGGATTGGTTCGGTGCACACGTGCTTTCACCGGTGCTTGCGGAATTCTCGCTGAGCTACCCGAATATCGTCGTTGAATTGCTGACCGATAGCCGCCTGCTGAGCCTTTCCCGGCGAGAAGCGGATGTCGTTTTTCGGATCGCACCTTTTACCGAGCCGGAGGTGATATCGCGCAAGCTGCTCCACATTGACTACCGGCTGTATGTCGGCCGAGGCGGGGAGCATCCAAAAGCAGGCGACGGCACAGGCGCGCGTCTGGTAACGATGGACGAGGCCTTTGGCGGCACGCCAGATGTCGCATGGCTGACGCGCCTTCTGCCGAAGGCGGAGATCGCCATGCGTAGCAACAATCGCGATGTGCAGGCGACTCTTTGCAGAAACGGCGCCGGCCTGGCGGTTCTGCCGCGACCTCTTGGCGATTCAATCCCTGACATCGAGCCGGTCGACCTCGGGGAAGCTCCGCCGGGACGCGACACCTGGGTCGGCTATCACCGGGACATGAAGCGGCAGGCGCGCCTGCGGGCACTTCTCGATCTCGTAATCGAGAGACTGGCGAATTGAACCCTGAAGGCTCTAGCGTTCCCAATAGGGGACCGGTCCGTAAATTTCGGCGAGATAGTCGATGAACAACCGCACCTTGGCTGGCAGGAACTGGCGGCTCGGATAGACCGCGGAAAGCGCCACATAGCGCGATCCTTCATAGGCGGGAAGGATGTGCACCAACCGGCCGTCCTTGAGCTCACGGCTGATGTCCCACGTGGAGCGCAGCGCGATGCCAAGCCCCGATATGACAGCCTCTCGCACCACCTCGCTGGAATTCGTCACAAGCATCCCCTCTGGCCGCAGAGAAAGCGGCCCTTCCGGTCCTTCGAGCCGCCAGGCATCGTTGTTGTGCGCGGGCAGGCAGCGATGTTGCTTGAGGTCTTCGAGCGTCTGCGGTGTGCCGTTGGCGGCAAGGTAATCCGGCGATGCGCAAAGCAGGCGCCGCACGGGCGCAAGTCGCCGCGCGACTAGGCTTGAGTCCGTCAGTTCCGCGATGCGGATCGCAAGGTCGAAGCCTTCGCCGACGATGTCGGTGAATTCATCACTGAGCACGAGATGGATCGCAAGCCCGGGATGCATGTCCATGAAGGACTTCAGATGCGGGGCGACATGCGTGCGTCCGAACGAGGTCGGCGCCGTCACCTTCAGCGTTCCCTGCATCTGCGCCGAGCGTCCGGAAATGTAGTATTCGGCCTCCTCGATGCCAGCGAGAATGCCGAGCACGCGGTCGTAGAAACCCTGGCCGGCCTCGGTCAGCGAAATCTGCCGCGTCGTGCGCTGCAGGAGCCGCGTGCCTAACCGGTCCTCCAGGCGTTTGATGCGTTTGGAGACCACGGCCGGCGAAAAACCGAGCGCCCTGCCGGCGAGCGACATGCTCCCCATCAAAACGACTTTTGCGAAAATTTCGAGGTCACCCAGATTGGTCATGTGCTTTGATTGTTTGTCCTTTTGGAATAAGTGCTTAGCATTTGCGCCATAATGGGGAAAGTGCTAAGCCCGATTGAGCCGGCAGCGCGGAGGAGGCGTCCGGTTTTCGCTGCCGCCAGCGAAGGGAGAGAGCCATGTCCGACACTATTTCGTTTCTCGCCCCGCGTGCCGATGTGCTTGCCCGCCGCCGGCAGATCGTCGCCGATCTCATCGACCTGCTGCCGCCGGAATGCCTGGTGCATGAGGCGCGCGAGCTGATGCCGTTCGAGACCGATGCCTTCGTTTCCTATCGCCGGATGCCATTGGCAGTTGCCTTGCCGCGGACCACCGCGGAAGTGGCCGCAGTCATGAAATACTGTCATCGCTATGGCGTCCCGGTGGTGCCGCGCGGTGCGGGAACGTCGCTCTCGGGCGGAGCGATTCCGCAGGAGGATGCGGTGGTGGTTTGCGTATCCAAGATGAACCGCATTCTCGAAATTGATCTGCCCAACCGCGTGGCGGTGGTCGAGGCAGGCGTCACCAATCTGAATATCTCGGAATCCGTCTCGGCGGATGGTTTCTTTTACGCTCCCGACCCGAGCTCCCAGCTGGCCTGTACGATCGGGGGCAATATCGGGATGAATTCCGGCGGCGCGCACTGTCTGAAATACGGAGTGACGACGAACAATCTGCTCGGCGTAAGGATGGTGCTGATGGATGGTATCGTGATCGATCTTGGGGGCAAGGCACTCGATGCGGCGGGCTACGACTTGCTCGGCCTCGTTTGCGGACATGAGGGCCAGCTTGGGATCGTCACGGAAGCGACCGTTCGGCTGATCGCCAAGCCCGAGGGCGCGCGCCCGGTTCTCTTCGGTTTCGATACCTCCGAAGAGGCGGGGTCCTGCGTCGCCGACATCATCGCGGCAGGGATCATTCCCGTCGCCATCGAATTCATGGACAAGCCAGCAATCGAAATCTGCGAAGCCTTTGCCAAGGCCGGATATCCCCTTGATGTCGGCGCGCTATTGATCGTGGAGGTTGAAGGGTCGGAAGCGCAAATGGACGACATGCTGAAGAGCATTGTCGAAATCGCGCGCAGGCACAGCGTGAAAACCGTCCGTGAGTGCCAGTCGGCAACCGAGGCGGCGCTGATCTGGAAGGGCCGCAAGTCGGCCTTCGGCGCAACCGGCCGTATTGCGGACTATATCTGCATGGACGGAACCGTTCCGCTCAGCCAGCTGTCTTATGTGCTGAAGAAAACCTCTGAAATCATCGATCGCTATGGGCTTCGCGTCGCCAACGTGTTCCATGCCGGCGATGGCAACATGCATCCGCTGATCCTCTTCAATGCCAACGATCCGGAAGATGCCGCCCGCGCGGAAGCGGCGGGCATGGAAATCCTGAAGCTGTGCGTCGATGCCGGTGGTTGTCTGACCGGCGAGCATGGCGTCGGCATCGAAAAGCGCGACCTGATGCGCCATCAGTATTCCGAAGCGGATTTGGCGCAGCAGATGGCAGCACGTGCAGCCTTCGATCCGGCCTGGCTCCTGAATCCGTCCAAAGTCTTCCCGCTCGAGGGGCGCCCAGCCGCATGATCGACCTATTGCCTATGGCGGACGAAGAGGCTGCGGCAATCGTCCGCAGCCATGCGCGGGAAGGCAAGCCGCTCGCGATCTGCGGCGGCAACACCCGGTCCGGTTTCGGAAACGCCGTGGTTGCGGAAAGCCGCCTGCGGTCGTCCAATCTCGGCGGGATCACGGCCTATAATCCGGGCGAGATGGTTTTGACGGCCCGCTCGGGAACACCGTTGTCCGAGATCGAAGCCGCACTGGCGGAGAACGGTCAGATGATGGCATTCGAGCCGATGGACCATCGGCCGATCATGGGAACGGCAGGCGAACCGACGATCGGTGGCGTTTTTGCCGCCAACGTCTCGGGCCCGCGCCGTTTCGTTGCAGGGGCGGCGCGCGACAGCCTGCTTGGCGTCAGCTTCATCAACGGCAGGGGCGAGGTGATCAAGGCCGGCGGCCGCGTGATGAAGAATGTCACCGGGCTGGACCTCGTCAAGTTGATGGCCGGCTCACACGGCACGCTGGGGTTCCTGACGGAAGTGACGTTCCGCGTGCCACCGCGACCACGAACCGAAGCGACGATCGTCGTCTCCGGGTTGAACGATGCCGAAGCCGCCAACGCCATGGCGGCGGCGACGGCCTTGCCGGTCGAAGTCTCCGGCGCCGCGCACCTGCCGATGACCGTCTCCTGGAAATTTCTCGACAGCACGCTCTCTGAAGGCGAGGCGACCTGTCTGCGGATCGAGGGCCTGCCCAGCTCTGTCGATGCCAGGGCAACCAAGCTCGCCGCGGCCATGGCAAGGTTCGGATCCGTCGCGCGGCTGGAACAAAGCGAGAGTGTCCGCCTCTGGAAAGACATCCGCGACGTTGCTCCTTATGCCGACGGCACGCCGCGACCGGTCTGGCGTGTCTCGGTAGCCCCAAGCGTCGGTCACCAGCTAGTCGCGGCACTTCGGCTTGAGGCTGGGGTCGATGCATTCTACGACTGGCAAGGTGGGCTGATCTGGATGCGGATGGAGGCAGATGCCGATGCCGACCTCCTGCGTCGTTTCATCAAGGCGCTGGGCGGCGGTCACGCCACGCTCATCCGCGCATCCGAACAGATGCGATCAATGACGGCTGCCTTTCAGCCACAGCAGGAAGCTGTAGCCTTGCTGTCGCAGCGGCTGAAACTGAAATTCGATCCCGCCGGCATCTTCAATCCCGGGAAGATGGCAGGAGCATAGGGCAATGCAGACCAATTTCACGCCGGCCCAGCTTGCCGACCCTGATGTTGCCGAATCCGAGAAGATCCTGCGCAAATGCGTGCATTGCGGCTTCTGCACCGCGACCTGTCCGACCTATGTGACGCTCGGCAACGAGCTAGACAGCCCGCGCGGGCGCATCTACCTGATCAAGGACATGCTGGAAAACGGGCGCCCGGCGGACGCCGAGGTCGTCACCCATATCGACCGTTGTCTGTCCTGTCTCGCCTGCGTGACGACCTGTCCTTCCGGCGTCGATTACATGCACCTGGTCGACCACGCACGGGCGCATATCGAAAAGACCTACAAGCGTCCGTTCATGAACCGGCTGGTGCGCGCCATCCTTGCCGCCGTTCTGCCTTATCCCGATCGATTTCGCCTGGCGCTCAAGCTGTCGTCGGCGGGCCGTCCGTTGGCTGGCCTTTTGCAGCGTGCGCCCGCATTGAAACCATTTGCCGCGATGCTGGCGCTGGCGCCGCGCCACATTCCTCCGGCTTCCGCCTATGCCGTGCCGGCGAGCCACCCGGCGGTCGGTGAGAAGCGTGGCCGCGTGGCGATCCTGACCGGTTGCGCGCAGCCGGTGTTGGATCCCGGCATCAACGAAGCGACGATCAGCCTCCTCACGCGGTTCGGAGTCGAAGTCGTCGTTCCGAAGGGAGAGAGCTGCTGCGGCTCGCTCGTCCATCACATGGGACGCGAGGAGCAGGCATTGGCGAGCGCACGTGCCAACATCGATGTGTGGACGCGGGAAATCGAGAGGGGCGGGCTCGAGGCAATTATCATCACCGCCTCCGGCTGCGGCACAACGATCAAGGACTATGGCCATATGCTGCGGCTTGATGCTGCCTATGCCGAAAAGGCGGCGCGCGTCTCGTCCCTGGCGAAGGACATTACAGATTTTCTCGTATCCCTCGAGCTCCCCGCGCAGGTGCCGAAGGGCATCACCGTCGCCTACCATTCGGCCTGTTCGATGCAGCACGGCCAGAAAATCACAATGGCGCCGAAGCAGCTGTTGAAGGCTGCGGGCTTCAATGTCCGGGATCCTGCCGAAGGTCACCTGTGTTGTGGCTCCGCTGGCACCTACAACATCCTGCAGTCTGATATTTCCGATACGCTCAAGGCCCGCAAGGTCAAGAATCTCGAGGCAACCAAGTCGCATGTAATCGCCACTGGCAACATTGGCTGCATGATGCAGATTGCGACCGGGACCGCCGTTCCGATCGTCCACACGATCCAGCTGCTGGATTGGGCCTATGGCGGGGACATACCGGAAAAATTAAAGGGTTTGCACTTAGCTTAGCGGCGCCGGATCGTCCGGCGATCTCAGGAGCCCGCCATGTATCGCACCATCCTCGCGCTTACGGTTTTCTGTGGTGCGGCCAGTGCCGCCCATGCAGACACTCGCTTTTTCTGCTCGGCGGATGACAAGGATGTGCGCTTCACGGTGGAAAGCGGCTTCGAGGCCGGAGGCGGCCACAAGCTCAATCATTTTCGCGGCGCACTGGTGATTAAGAGCGGCGACATCACGCAAGCGCTTAAGAAGATTGCCGTCACTTCAGAAAACCTGACGCACCATTGGTCGTATGACGGCGAATTGCGGCTGGAGGTGTTCTATGAAGCTGGCGACGATGCGAATGGTCAGGGAATCAGCCTGATCGTGATTGCCGGCCAGCTCGGCAAATCCATGAACGCATTCTCGGGGACCTATGAACTCGCTCTCGAAGGTGGCGCGAAACCATTCACAGCCACCGGCAAGGTCAGCTGCGGATCAAAATAGGCGACCGGTTGTCCGGCCGCCTAATTACTTGTCTCAGCCGCCGAACAGCGTCCGCAACACGTCGATGCCACGATCCTCGAAGCTGATCTCGCCCTGCTTGTTGCCGGGACCGATGACGATGACCTTGGTGCCGACCGGCGCGCGATCGTAGAGTTCGATCACATCCTTGTTCATCATGCGGATGCAGCCGGACGACATGTTCAGGCCGATCGTCCATGGCTGGTTGGTGCCATGGATGCGGAAGATCGTGTCGCGGCCGCCCTTGTAGAGATACATCGCGCGGGCACCGAGCGGATTGTCCTCGCCGCCTTCCTGGAAGGCCGGGATGATATGACCCTTCGCCGCTTCGCGAACGCGCATCTCAGCCGGCGGCGTCCAGGTCGGCCACTCTGCCTTGCGGCCGATCTTGACCACACCTGACCAGCCGAAGCCCTCGCGGCCGACGCCGATGCCGTAGCGCGTCGCGCGGTTCTTGGTTTCGACGAGATACAGGAACTTGTTGTTGGTATCGATGATGATCGTGCCGGGCGTTTCGTTCGTGACGAGGCGCACGCGCTGGCGCTTGAACTGCGGCTTGACCGATTTCGGCGGCGAGGCAACCCGAACGACAGGTGCGCCATCGTGAACAGGCGTAGTCGGCTGCGCCGAAACCGATGTGGACATGGAGGAGACGAGAAGGCCGGCGGCCGCAAGAGCCGTCGCGAATTTCAGCATGGTTGATTCCCTCAAAGCAAAACCGGACCGAAGCTACCCGAACTTCGGTCCAGTTCAAGATGTTGGGCGCGGAATGAAACAGCTGCGGTGTCTAATTTCAACTATTCCCGGCTCCGCGCCGGTATTGATAGGCCCTTACATGACGATGACGCGGGTTCCAACCTTTACGCGTTCGTAAAGGTCAACAACGTCTTCATTGCGCAGCCTGATGCAGCCGGAGGACACGGCGTTGCCGATCGTCCACGGCGCATTGGTTCCATGAATGCGATAGAGCGTCGAACCGAGATACATGGCACGCGCGCCGAGCGGGTTGCCGGGACCGCCGTCCATGCGCGCGGGAAGATAGTGGCCCTTCGCAGCTTCGCGACCGATCATTTCCGAAGGCGGCGTCCAGTCCGGCCATTCGGACTTGCGGGTGATCTTGTGCACGCCGGCCCATTCGAAGCCCGGCTTGCCGACGCCGACGCCGTAACGCCGCGCCTTGCCGCCGTCCATGACCAGATAAAGGAAGCGGCTGTTGGTATCGATGACGATCGTGCCGGGCTGTTCCTTGGTGTCGTAGGTGACGATCTGCGGCAGGTATTGCGGCTCAAGCTGACGACGGATGACGGGAACACCAGGATTGATGGCGGATACCGGCTGCGCCTTGGCCGCAGGAGCGCGGCCGAAGGCGCCGGACGTGAACAGACCGCGCTGCGCGGCGACCGGTCGCTGGTAGACGACGGGACGAACCTTGCCGCCGAGCTGCATGATCCACGGGGCTGCAAGATCCGGGCTCAGCACGACCGGCGGGCGTGTCGCGTAGCGGTCGTCGCCAAGCGCGGCCGTGGAAAAGACGCCGAGCATCGCTGCGGCGAGCATAAGGGATTTCATCATCGGACGGACTCTCTACAAATGGCCGAAATGCGCGGACGGCAGCGGCCGCCTGCCTTCACGCTGCCATCGTTCCCGCCAGCGAATAGTAAATTTGAGTTCATTCAAGTCTGAAGCGCGAGATAAACTTTTCGTCAGGGTTATCGTTCGGTTTGGAAACAGAGTTTGCAAATGGTAAAGCCGGATTCGCAGCACGAAAGCGAAGCGGGATCATGAGCGATACGGGCATTATTATCGGCGAAGACGGCAAGAGCCGCTGTCACTGGCATGCCAACCTCCCGGATTATCTTAGATATCACGATGAGGAATGGGGACGCCCGGTAACGGATGATACCCGCCTCTTCGAGAAGATCTGCCTGGAGGGGTTCCAGTCCGGCTTGTCCTGGCTCACCATCCTGCGCAAGCGCGACAATTTCCGCGCTGCCTTCGCCGGCTTCGATTTCGAGAAGGTTGCGCTTTTCGACGACAGCGATATCGAGCGCTGCCTTGCCGATCCCGGCATCGTGCGCCATCGCGGCAAGATCGTTTCGACGATCAACAATGCCCGACGTGCGATTGAATTGCGGCAGGAATTCGGCTCGCTTGGCCGCTATTTCTGGAGCTTTGAACCCGGTCACAACGAGCGGCCGAAGGTGGTCGACCGTGCCGCTGTTATGGCCAACCCGACAACGCCGACATCGGTCGTCATTTCCAAGAATCTGAAGAAACGCGGGTGGACGTTTGTCGGCCCGACCACAGTTTATGCCTTCATGCAGGCAATGGGTCTCGTCAACGATCATGTTGAAGGTTGTTTCTGCCGCGTCGAGGTAGAGGCGATGCGCGATGCGCTGGTGCGCCCATGAAGGCGCTCGCGGCAACCGTCGCCTTCTGCCTGGTAGCGTCCATGGCATTCGCCCAGTCACCGGAGCTGCAGCCTGGCGAGCGACTGGAAAAGCTACAGTTTCCGGCCGCAACCATGGAGCTCAAGGGCTGGACGAAGTTCGGCAACGGGCGCGTCTACACGCTTCCGGTCAAGGCGGGCCAGCATGTGAAGGTCAGCTTTTCGACGAAGAGCAAGTTTGCCTTCCTCTCGATATTCGATCTCGCGACGCCCGATGAGGAGGCAATCTTTGGTACCGACGAGGATGGCAGCAGCTACAATATCACCGTGAAGGACAACACCACCTGGCTGCTGCGGCCTTACTATTCCAAGGTATCGCCGCGCCGCGGCCTTGGCGCACCCTACAGCATTCTCGTCGAGCCTCAGGCGACAGCGCCGCAACCAACCGCTCCGTCCGAGAAGCAATCGCCGTCGCCACTCTTTCCCTCAAGGCAGTGACAACGGGTTTAGCCAAGATCTTCGATCAGCCCACGCAGTTCGCCGAGATGTTCGATCTTGCGAAAGCGCGGTGCGTCCTTCGGTTCCTCGACATGCTCGATCACCCAGGTGAGTTCATGTGGCACGAAGACACCGTAGCTGCCGGCGGCGATTGCCGGGACAATGTCTGATTTCAGCGAGTTGCCGACCATCATGGCCCGTTCCGGGCCGCCGCCGACCTTGGAGAAGATCCGCCGATACGTCACGGCGGTTTTGTCGGAAACAATCTCAACGGCGTGAAAGAAGTCGCCGAGGCCGGATTGCGCCAGCTTGCGCTCCTGATCGAACAGGTCGCCCTTGGTGATCATTACCAGCAGATAATTCTCCGAGAGCGCCGCGAGCGTCTCCTGTACGTGTGGCAGGGTCTCGACCGGGTGGGAAAGCAGGTCGCGGCCGGTGTCGAGGATGCCGGCAATGACGCTGGCAGGCACCTTGCCTTCGGTGACTTCGATCGCCGTCTCGATCATCGACAGGGTAAATCCCTTGATGCCGAAGCCGTAGTGGCGGAGATTGCGCTTCTCGGCCTCCAGCAAGCGCTCCGAGATCCTCGGGCCGTCTGCATAATCGGCCAGCAACTCGGTGAAGTGCGCCTCGGTCAGCCGGTAGTATTGCTCATTCTGCCAGAGCGTGTCGTCGGCATCGAAGCCGATGGTTGTCAGCGCGCGAGTCGTCATCGCCCATCTCCGAGTGATCTGATTGGAATCTATTGAAAGACTGACGCGAAACAAGGGGATCGCAAAGCCGTGAGGCGAGTACACGGCATGTTGAAATGCCGCTGTCTCGCCTTACATCGATAGTGCCTCCCGCGCAGCCGTATTCCGGCTGTTCCCGTCATGCGCAGGCCAATAACCAAAAAATGAATTCATCTGTCCGTGGGCAGTGCCCGCGGTCGACACAAGGAAATCTTCGACCATGCGTTACAATCAACTTGGAAATACGGGACTATTCGTCTCCGAAATCTGCCTCGGCACCATGACCTTTGGAGCCGCCGGCGAGGGCAATATCTGGGGGTCCATTGCTGATGTTGATCAGAAGGCAGCTGACCAGATCGTCGAAAGGTCGCTTGCCGCTGGCGTGAATTTCATTGACACGGCCGACGTCTATTCCTTCGGCGAATCCGAGAAGCTGCTCGGCCAGGCCCTGAAGAACCTGGGCGTTCCTCGCAAGGACGTCGTCATCGCCACGAAGGTCTACGGCGTCATGGGCGACAAGCCAAACGACCGCGGCGCCTCACGTGGCCACATCATGGATTCGGTCGAGGCGAGCCTGAAGCGCCTGCAGGCCGATCATATCGATCTCTATCAGATCCACGCCACCGATACGGCCACGCCGATCGACGAGACGCTGCGCGCCTTGGACGATCTCGTGTCTCGCGGTCTGGTGCGCTATGTCGGCGTCTCCAACTGGCAGGCATGGCGCATCGCCAAGGCGCTCGGCATCTCCGAACGCCGCGGCTTCGCGCGCTTCGAGACGGTACAGGCCTACTATTCGATCGCCGGGCGCGATCTGGAACGTGACATCGTGCCAATGATGCAGGAAGAGAAGCTCGGGCTGATGGTCTGGTCGCCGCTGGCTGGTGGCCTCCTCTCCGGCAAGTATGGGCCGGGAACCCCAGGCAATGGGGAAGGGCGCCGCGCCTCGTTCGACTTCCCGCCGGTAGACAAGGATCGCGCCTGGGCCTGCGTTGCCGTCATGCGCGAGATCGCCGAGAAGCACGGCACGAGCGTCGCGACCGTGGCGCTTGCCTATATCCTCGCCAAGCCATTCGTGACGACTGTCATCATCGGGGCCAAGCGCGTCGAGCAGCTCGACCAGAACCTGGCGGCCGTCAATTTGAAACTCGATGCCGGCGACCTGAAGAAACTGGACGACGTCAGCGAACTCGCGCCTGAATATCCGGGCTGGATGCTTGCGCGACAGGGAGCCGGTCGCCGACCGGAACCATTTGAACCAAGAGCCTGATCGAAGTCTAGTGAAGCGGACGCCGGAGCTTTATACCCCGGCGTCCTTTGCGATTACTTGCCGTGTGCCTTGAGCCAAGCCTGCATGTCGGCGATCTCCGCCTCCTGGGCCTTGATCACCGCTTCGGCGAGCTTGCGAATTTCCGGATCCTTGCCGTACTGCAGCTCGATCTTCGCCATGTCGATCGCGCCCTGATGATGCGGAATCATACCGCGGACAAAATCGACATCGGCATCACCGCTATAGGTGATCGCCATATCCTTGTGCATCTTGGCGTTGGCTTCAGCAAAAGCATGGCTTGCTGCGCTGTGGTCGCCCATCGGCTTGCTCATGTCCATTTGCATGTCCTCGGCGGCGGCGAACGTGGCCGAGAGTGCAAGAGCCGTGGCGATGACGATAACTTTCAGAGACATGGGATTTCCTTCCTCTGTCTGATACTGGAATTCAATGCGCGGTCGAAACCGCAGCGGTCCATGAAAGCCTGTCAGATGAGCCGGGGAGGCGGCGCCAGCGGCGCGGGTCGCGCATCCCGCATGGCATGAGCGGGTCCGGGAGCAGGATAGGAAAATAGTTGCTTGCCGGTTGCGGCGAAAGTCATCGACGGCGGCACGACAAGACAGGCCGAGCAGAAAGGCATGTGCACCATGCCGCTGGCTGAGCAGGGATCCTGTTGTGGCGCCGGCGATTTGGCTTTCTCGCCCATATCCATCCCGCTTATGTGCTGATGCTCGACGCTGGCATTCGAAGCGACGGTTTGTATGGACAGGCATGTCGGACAGCCAGCCCAGGCGGACATGGTGCCGTAAGCAAGCCAGGCGAACACCATCGCTATGATTGCAAGAAAGCGCATGCCGTCAAAATAGGAACACGACACGAAGAAGCCAAGGTGCTTTTTGCGGATTTGGCAGGCGCTACCAGCGCGGTTGCAGCATTAAACCCGTAGCGGATGCATATCGCGAGATTACGGTGCAGGCCGCCCAGCGACTTTGACTTGATCTGGCCAATATCAATAGGGCACATGCTCCATAATGATCTGCGTGTGCAGCATCGGCGCCTCCGCTCCGAAATAGGTTTCCAGCAGCGGCAGAAAATCGTCCGACAGATAGAAATACGTCAGTGCACGATCGGCCAGCAGGCGGAAGTTGGCGTCGTCGCGACGTAGCGCTATCGCATAGGGTTCGTGCGTAAACAGCCGATCGCCGATCTCGAGCGAGGACGGATCGCGCGCCCGCTTGGCCAGGCTGATGAGCAGCACCTGATCGGCGATATAGGCATCGATCTTGTGATCCTCCAGCGCCGTAAGCCCGTCCTCGTGCGTCTCGAAATCGGCAAGCCTCGTCTTCGACACCTGGGTTGCCAGCGCCTCGCGCAGCGTCGCTCCCGTTGTCGTGCTTGCACGCACGCCGATTACGCGCGTGGATGCGACACTCTGACTAACGGAGCGAACAGCGGGCTTGTCGAGAAAAAGAGTCTGCAGGTAGTTGGGCGAATCTTTGCGGAGCAGCGCAGTCGCCCCGGTCAGGAAGATGGGCTGTGAGAAGTCGACGATTTCCCGCCTCTTCAAAGTGACGGTGATCGCACCGCAAAGCAGATCGACCTCTCCATTCTTCACCGCATCGAAGCCGTTGGCGAGGGTCATCTCTATGTATTCGCGCTTCAGTTGCGGAACTTGACGTTCTAGTTCATCGGCGATCTTGCCACAGAGGTCGATAGCATATCCCGTCGGATTAATGCCCGGCTTGCTGGAGGAGAAGGGCGCCTCGTCGGCGATGTAGCCGATGCGCACGCTGTTGCGCTCAGTGATCGTGTCGAGCGTCGCAGCGGCTGCCGCGAAAGCCGAAAGGCAAAGGGCAAGATTCGCCACTAGAAGCCGTCTCATGCACTTTGCCATAGGCATGATCCTCATCTTCGAACGGTTGCGATTTCAAAGGCGTACACGCAGACTATGGGCTGTCCGCCATTTGTCAACTGAGGACACCTCGGCGCGGCTCGAACTGACTACCTCATCCTGAACGAGATTCGGGCTCGGAAGAGACGAGCCTCAATAGGCGGCAACGACCTTATGCACGATCTGATAGTCGGCGCTCTCCTCGCCGAGTGGCGCCACGGGCCATGTCCAGTTGGCTTGAACCGATGACAGCGACACGCCGTGCAGCAGGTCAGCCTCCTCATGAAGCTTCCCGCTGCGGTCGATGACCGCATAGCAGACATCGGTAATCAGGCAGGTCTTGCAGGGCGCTGCCTCCAGCCCAGAGCGGTGTGCCTCGATCAGTCGCGTGACGGTATCGGAGGGCATGGCGCCTTTCTCTTCCGCCTCGTAGCAGCGTTTTGCGCCACGACCGATCTGGGAGAGGAGATTGGCCGAGATGACGAAATCGAGATACGGGACGGTCCTCAGAAAGGCGAGCGGCTCCGGCTGTTTACCCCCGGCAAGCTCGTCATAACCCGAAAGGTCACGCTCGATCAGGCGAACATTGCGGTATCGCTTGAACCGAAGCCACAGGCGCACCGAGGCAAGATGCACGAGATCAACGATCACGACGGTGTCAAAGGTCTCGGCCAGCTCCTTTATCGGCACATCACGCAGCAGGCCGGATCCCAAAACGACCACCGTCCGCCTCTGCCGCAAACCCGCCACGGCGCTCCTTACAGCGCTCCGGCTACGCTCCTCGTGCTCCTCCCATTGCCGGCTGCAGCGGCCGGCGCGGGACCATAGATTGACGGAGCATCGGATGAACCGGCGATGCGCCTTCAGCGTCATCGGAACGGTCGCGGCGTAGAGAAGTGCCTCCGCGATCACGATGTAGCTCCCGCCATTCGATCCATTCTCCCTCGTTCAATTGATTCTGTGTTCCGGATCAAGGGCCTTCGCCCTTGCCGCATCCGGCCCTTTCCGCTAGGAAATCGCCACTGTCACAGCGAGCGGAATACCTTGGAAATGAACGACAAGCAGAAGAAACCACAAAAGCTCAAGGCCAGACTTCCACGCGGCTTCGTCGATCGTTCGGCAGCCGACATTCGTGCCGTCAACGAAATGACCGCGAAGATCCGGGAAGTCTATGAGCATTATGGTTTCGATCCTGTCGAAACGCCGCTCTTCGAATATACCGATGCGCTCGGCAAGTTCTTGCCCGATGCCGACCGACCGAACGAAGGCGTCTTCTCGCTGCAGGACGACGACGAGCAGTGGATGTCCTTGCGCTACGACCTGACGGCGCCGCTCGCCCGTCTTGTCGCCGAGAATTTCAACGAGATCCAGCTGCCGTACCGCACCTATCGCGCCGGCTATGTCTTCCGCAACGAGAAGCCGGGTCCGGGCCGTTTCCGCCAGTTCATGCAGTTCGACGCCGATACCGTCGGCGCACCAGATGTCTCGGCGGATGCCGAGATGTGCATGATGATGGCGGACACGATGGATGCGCTTGGTCTAGCCGGGCAGTACGTGGTCCGTGTCAACAACCGCAAAGTTATCGATGGCGTCATGGAGGAAGCGGGCCTTGGTGGCGAACAGAATGCTGGTCGGCGTTTGGGCGTGCTGCGCGCAATCGATAAGCTCGATAAGTTCGGCTTCGACGGCGTGCGACTGCTACTGGGTGGTGGCCGTAAGGATGAGTCAGGTGACTTTACCAAGGGCGCTGGCCTGACCGCAGATCAGATTGAGTTTATCCTGGGCTATCTCAAAGGGGATGATTTCCGCCCGGCGAGCGATCTTTATGCTGCGGGCCACGCCGAACTGCAAAAGATAGAGGCGCTCGTAAGAGCGGCCGGCTATGATGAGGATCGTATCAGGATAGATCCATCTGTCATCCGCGGTCTCGAATACTACACCGGCCCGGTCTACGAGGCCGAGTTGAGTTTCGACGTGACCAACGAGAAGGGCGAAAAGGTCGTTTTCGGTTCCGTCGGCGGCGGCGGTCGCTACGACGGCCTTGTGTCCCGCTTCATGGGCCAGGCGGTACCGGCCACCGGCTTTTCCATCGGCGTCTCGCGCCTGATGACGGCGCTGAAGAACCTCGGAAAGCTCGGCCAGGCCGACGTCATCGAGCCTGTTCTGGTGACTGTCATGGACGGCGATGTCGAGGCAATGGGCCGCTACCAGCGTATGACGCAGGAACTGCGCAAGGCCGGCGTCCGCGCCGAGATGTATCAGGGCAACTGGAAGAAATTCGGCAACCAGCTAAAATATGCCGACCGCCGCGGCTGCCCCGTTGCCATCATTCAGGGCGGCGACGAGCGCGCTGAGGGCGTCGTGCAGATCAAGGACCTAATCGAGGGCAAGCGCCTGTCGGGCGAGATCGAGGACAACGCCAGCTGGCGCGAGGCGCGCGTCGCCCAGGAGACTGTTGCCGAAAGCGATCTGGTCGCCAAGGTCAAGGAAATTTTGGCGGCGCAGGCCGAAGACCGGAATAGGGCGGGCTGAGATGGCCCTGATCAACCTGCCGGACTTCTCCGGCGATCTCCTCTCAGAGTTTGCGGCGCGAAAGACGGAGAGGGTGGACACACCCGTCATCCAGCCCGCCGAACCCTTCCTCGATATCGCCGGTGAGGATCTTCGCCGCCGCATCTTCATGACCGAGAGCGAGACAGGTGCCAGCCTCTGCCTGCGTCCCGAATTCACGATTCCCGTCTGTCTACGCCACATCGAGAGCGCGACCGGCACGCCGAAGCGCTATTCCTATCTCGGCGAAGTCTTCCGCCAGCGGCGCGAAGGCGGAAGCGAGTTCTATCAGGCCGGGATCGAGGATCTCGGCGACATCAATATCGCCGCTGCCGACGCGCGGGCAATCGGCGATGCGATCGGCGTCTTGGAGCGTGTCGTTCCGGGTAAGCGCCTTGCGGTCACCCTCGGCGATCAGGCCGTCTTCGAAGCGGTCGTGCAGGCGCTCGGCCTGCCGCTCGGTTGGCAGAAGCGGCTGATCCACGCCTTCGGCAACATGAGCCAGCTCGAAGCTCTGCTGGCGAGCCTTGTCAGCCCTCAGTTCGTCACCGGGCTGAGCAACGAGATCGCGCATCTGATCGCCGCCGACGACGAAGCCGCACTGGTCGCGCATATCGATGCGACGATGCAGGCGACGGGCTATTCGACGAATGCAAGCCGCTCGCCGCTGGAAATCGCGCGTCGCTTGAAGGAGAAACTCATCCTCTCCGAAACGCGCCTCGATGACGCGGCCTTCCGCGTGCTCGAGGAATTCTTGTCGCTGAATGTGCCGCTGATCAATGCCTCGGCGGCGCTGGCTGGCTTTGCCGATGCCGCGGGCCTCAAGCTCGGTAACGCGCTTGCGCGCTTCGACGGTCGCGTCGCCGCGTTGGCGAATGCCGGCGTCGATCTCGCGCTGATCGATTACCGCGCAGCCTTCGGGCGCCCGCTGGATTACTACACCGGTCTGGTTTTCGAGATTGGCGTTCAGGGCACGTCGGCCGTTCTCGCCGGTGGCGGCCGTTTCGATAAGTTGATGACCTTCCTTGGCGCCAAGGACCGCATTCCGGCCGTCGGCTTCTCGCTCTGGCTGGATCGCATCGAAGCGGAGAGGGCTGCCTGATGACGATTACCATCGCACTGCCCTCTAAGGGCCGCATGAAAGACGATGCTTCGGCGATCTTCGAACGCGCCGGCATCAGAATCACCGCTGTCGGCAACGATCGCTCCTATCGCGGACGGGTTGAGGGATGGGACGACGTCGAAGTGGCCTTCCTCTCCGCCTCCGAGATTTCCCGCGAGCTCGGTAGCGGCACGGTCGATTTCGGCGTCACCGGTGAAGATCTTATCCGCGAGGGGCTGGCAGAGGCGGATAAGCGTGTGGAGGTCTGTGCCCGTCTCGGTTTCGGCCACGCTGATGTCGTGGTTGCTGTCCCGGAAATCTGGCTCGATGTCGACACCATGGCCGACCTCGGCGATGTTGCCTCCGATTTCCGCGCCCGCCACGGCCGGCGCCTGGCGATCGCCACGAAATACTGGCGGCTGACGCAACAGTTCTTCTCCAGTCAGCACGGCATCCAGCTCTACCGCATCGTCGAGAGCCTTGGGGCAACGGAAGGGGCGCCGGCCTCAGGTTCCGCCGACATCATCGTCGATATCACCTCGACCGGCTCGACCCTTCGTGCGAACAACCTGAAGATCCTGTCCGATGGCGTCATTCTTCGCTCCGAGGCTTGCTTCGTCAGGGCGCGCAAAGAAAGCCATGTGAACGACGCCACAGTCCAGGGACTGGTAGACGCCGTTCGTTCGGCGCTCTGACCGTCTCAAAATCGTCAGGCACGAAAAAAACCGCCGTCTGGTGACGGCGGGTTCTTCATGCTTGGGTGGTGGCTGATCGCTTAGGCGGCAGCGTAGGCGCCGCGGCGTGCATCGAGCGAGTAGACGCCCGGGCCGTAGGTGGCGAGCAGGATGTAGGCGCCGGCCAGCGTGACGTTCTTCATGACCATGATCTGGTTCAGGATGTTAACCAGTTCCGCGCCGCTGGCGTAGGGCAGGTGGAAGAGGACGGCCGTGAAGACACAGAAGACGGCGAGCAGCCAACCGACGATCTTCGTCTGGAAGCCGACGAGAACGGCAAGGCCCGTCACCAGCTCGAAGGCGCCGGCGAGATAGGCAAGGGCGGTAGCAGCAGGAAGGCCAGCGCCGGCGATCATGCCGGCAGTGCCAGCGGCGTCCGTGAGCTTGCCGAAGCCAGCAAGGATGAACATGAAGGAGAGGAGAATGCGAGCGACGAGAATGATGGCGTTGTTGGTATTCGACATGGGACAATGTCTCCGTTTGAATGGCGTTTGAGGTCGTTGTGCTCCCCGGCACGGTTTCGACCTCCCATGCCGTTTTGTCGCCTTTTTTTGCTGTCGTGGAAAGATAGACGGAAGGGGACAGTTCGTTCTCTATTATTGAACGATAGATCGACGACGAAGTCGGCTTGCCATCGGCGATACCCCTCTTCTATGGTCGGCCGCCCAAGATGGAGATCCCAATGGCAGATCTTTCCGCTTTTCCGATCACGACGCGCTGGCCATCAGCGGATTCCAACGTTATCCAGCTTTACTCGTTGCCGACGCCGAACGGCGTCAAGATATCGATCGCGCTTGAAGAGCTTGGCTTACCCTACGAGCCGCATCTGATTTCGTTCAGCACGAATGACCAGAAGTCTCCGGAGTTCGTGTCGCTTAACCCGAACGGCCGCATCCCGGCGATCATCGATCCCAATGGCCCGGATGGAAAGCCGATCGGCATTTTTGAATCCGGTGCCATCCTGCTCTATCTCGCTGAGAAGACAGGCAAACTCATTCCTGCCGATGCGGCAGGACGCTATGAGACGATCCAGTGGGTCTTCTTCCAGATGGCCGGTATCGGGCCGATGTTCGGTCAGTTCGGGCACTTCTACAAGTTCGCGGCCGACAAGGTCGCCAGCAACTCCTACCCGATGGAGCGCTACCGTGACGAATCCAAGCGGCTGCTGAGCGTGCTGGAAGCGCGGCTGCAGGGACGCCAGTGGATCATGGGTGACCTTTATACGATCGCCGATATCGCCACCTTCCCGTGGCTCCGTGGTGCCGACGTGTTCTATGGCGGCCGCGAAGTGCTTGATTATAAGAGCTTTCCGGCGGTGATGGCCTGGCTTGAGCGCTGCATCGCTTGGCCAGCATCCGAAAAGGGCTTGAATATACCTGCGCGCCCTGCCTAAAGCCGAGCCAAGGCAAAGAAAAAGCCGGTTCCAAAGGGCCCGGCTTCTTGTGTGTGGCGGACGCTTCTATTGGCGCCGCGCGAACTCGCTGCCGGCATTCGTCTTGAATCGAGGAAAGACGAAAACACCAAGCATGCTGCCGCTGTAGGCGTCGTCGTGACCGTTCGACTCCCCCATGCAGAACAATGGTTGACGGAAGCCGTTCGGCAGCATGATCGTGGTCGAAAAGCAGAAGGAAGAAGAAAGCGTCGCAGCCTGTTCGAAGAGCTCCAGGATGCGGTCGTGATCCTTCGGGTCGTAACAGCGCATGAGGCTGAGAAGCCCGCATTCCCGCGCGGGAAGCCCGTGCAGCATGGCACTCCATTCCTTGAGGTGGATCACGCCGGTGGAGAAGTCTCCGACCCAGGTTTCCGAAATGGAAAACTGCGCCAGCATTTCGGGATCATGATTGCTGATATCCAGTGAGCCCGGCATGAGCGGCGCTGCGGCGTTGGTTCTTGCGATTTTGAACAAATTTTTCCCCAGCTTAGGTGCAGCTTCCCCCGCTACACGTCCGGCAAAAATGAGCAGGTTCATGCTGCGCCGCGCATCATGCGCGGGCGACCGGGAAATGGGGTTTGGATTGCCGGTCCCTCTGGCGGAACCGCGTCCAATTTCTCGGCACGTTACACAACTTATGATATATTTTCGGGAGGGGTTTTCCCGAACTCGGTCTCGCGCCCCATGGTCAGGATCGATATGGGATAGCGACCGTCGGCCGATGAACGCGCGCCGAATGCAACGCGGATTTATCGGTCTTTTATGCAAACGGCAATCGGCTTTTTGCGCACTGCAGATCTCTACTGCGAGTGGAAAATACACCCGAAGACGCTCCTGGACGCCAGGAAATAGCAAAAATTTCGCAAGTTCTTGACGTGCAAACGGTTTCACTGCGGTTCCTCGCGCTGAAATGTGTAGAAAATTGCACCGCGAGAGAAATCAGCCTGTGAAAGAAAAAATACAGCGCCACAAGTTTTGCAAAAGCTTCGCCCAATGCGAGGGTTGCTCACGACTCTGATTAAACGTTTCAGCTATCGATTGAAAAAGCTGGAGGGTGGGGGCGACGAATCAGGTGCGAAACAAAAAAGGGCGGTCCGAAGACCGCCCTTCCTATTCCGGGATACCTGAAGTGGATCAGTGAAGCTTTACAGACAATTCCTGCGATAGGCTTTCGGCCTATCACATCATGTCCATGCCGCCCATGCCGCCCATGCCGCCCGGCATGCCAGCCGGAGCGTCCTTCTTTGGCAGCTCGGCGATCATGGCTTCGGTGGTGATCAGCAGCGAAGCAACCGAAGCTGCGTCCTGCAGAGCCGTGCGAACAACCTTGACCGGGTCGACGATACCCATGGCGATCATGTCGCCGTATTCGCCGGTCTGGGCGTTGTAACCGAAGTTGTCTTCGCCCTTCTCGAGGATCTTGCCGACAACGATCGAAGCTTCATCACCAGCGTTCTCGGCGATCTGACGGGCCGGAGCCTGCAGAGCGCGGCGAACGATGTTGATACCGGCGTCCTGGTCGTCGTTCTCGCCCTTGGCCGAAATCTTGGCGGAGGAACGCAGCAGGGCAACGCCGCCGCCCGGTACGATACCTTCCTGAACAGCAGCGCGCGTCGCGTTGAGCGCGTCGTCGATGCGGTCCTTCTTTTCCTTCACTTCGACTTCCGTCGAGCCGCCGACGCGGATGACGGCAACGCCGCCAGCGAGCTTAGCAAGACGCTCCTGCAGCTTTTCGCGGTCGTAGTCGGAGGTAGTTTCTTCGATCTGGGCCTTGATCTGGGCAACGCGGCCTTCGATGTCGGACTTGGCGCCCGAACCGTCGACGATCGTCGTGTTTTCCTTGGAGATCGAAACCTTCTTGGCGCGGCCGAGCATGTCGAGGGTAACCGACTCGAGCTTGATGCCGAGGTCTTCGGAAATGACCGTGCCGCCGGTAAGGATCGCGATGTCTTCGAGCATTGCCTTGCGGCGATCGCCGAAGCCCGGAGCCTTGACAGCAGCAATCTTCAGGCCGCCGCGCAGCTTGTTGACGACGAGCGTAGCAAGGGCTTCGCCTTCGACGTCTTCAGCGATGATGAGGAGCGGCTTGCCGGTCTGAACGACAGCTTCGAGAACCGGGAGCATAGCCTGGAGGTTCGAAAGCTTCTTCTCGTGCAGGAGGATGAAGGCGTCTTCGAGGTCAGCAACCATCTTTTCCGGGTTGGTGACGAAGTACGGGCTGAGGTAGCCGCGGTCGAACTGCATGCCTTCGACGACTTCGAGTTCGGTTTCAGCGGTCTTGGCTTCTTCGACGGTGATAACGCCTTCGTTGCCGACCTTCTGCATTGCTTCAGCAATGTCGAGACCGATCTGCTTTTCGCCGTTTGCGGAGATCGTGCCGACCTGGGCAACTTCTTCCGACGTGTTGATCTTCTTGGCCTTGGCCTGAAGATCCTTGACGACTTCAGCAACAGCGAGGTCGATACCGCGCTTCAGGTCCATCGGGTTCATGCCGGCAGCAACTGCCTTGGCGCCTTCGCGAACGATCGCCTGAGCGAGAACCGTTGCGGTGGTCGTGCCGTCGCCGGCGATGTCGTTGGTCTTCGAAGCAACTTCGCGGACCATCTGGGCGCCCATGTTTTCGAACTTGTCTTCCAGTTCGATTTCCTTGGCGACCGAAACGCCGTCCTTGGTGATGCGCGGAGCGCCGAAGGACTTGTCGATGATGACGTTACGACCCTTCGGGCCGAGCGTTACCTTCACTGCGTCAGCGAGAATGTCGACGCCACGCAGCATCTTTTCGCGCGCGGTGCGGCCGAACTTGATTTCTTTAGCTGCCATGATTGAAACTCCTGAATTCGAGTTGTCCGGGCTTTGGGCCCGTAGCTAAAATCGGAAAGGGAAAAGCGGCTGATTAGCCGATGATGCCCATGATGTCGGCTTCCTTCATGATCAGAAGGTCTTCGCCGTTGATCTTGACTTCGGTGCCGGACCACTTGCCGAACAGAACGCGATCACCAGCCTTGACGTCGAGAGCGACGACCTTGCCGGACTCGTCACGAGCGCCGGAGCCGACGGCGACGATTTCGCCTTCCTGCGGCTTTTCCTTGGCGGTGTCGGGAATGATGATGCCGCCCTTGGTCTTTTCTTCGGACTCAACGCGGCGAACAACGACGCGATCGTGAAGGGGGCGGAAGTTGGTGCTTGCCATTGTCTAATCCCTCGATCAAATGACACTCACAGGCCGAGAGCGGCCTGCACGGATGGTGTTAGCACTCGTCCTTGGTGAGTGCTAGCGAGGCAGCATTTAGGAGTGGCCTAGCGGGGAGTCAAGAACGGCCGCAATTTTTCTTCGCCGTCCTCGCAACAGCCTTAACAGCACATCCTTGTCGGAAGTGCGACAGCCTATGCGACGATCGAGCTCCCCCTAGGCTTTTGTCTTCGAAAAGTTAGTTGCAGCCCTGTCTGCGCCAGGATTGTCGTAAAGGCGTGCCGATGATATCGAGCGCCTTGAGGCGAGAGGGGCGGCAACCGTGCATGAGGCGATCGCGGCAGGGGATATCGAGGCGGCGCCGACGCTGCGGGAGGCGGTTCGCGTCTGGGCGCGGATTGGCTGTCTGAGCTTCGGCGGGCCGGCCGGCCAGATCGCCCTCATGCATAAGACGATTGTCGACGAGAAGCGCTGGATCTCCGAGGAACGTTTCCTGCATGGATTGAATTTCTGCATGCTGCTGCCAGGCCCCGAGGCCCAGCAACTGGCAACCTATATCGGTTGGTTGATCCACGGCGTGCGCGGCGGCCTCATTGCCGGCCTGCTGTTCATTCTGCCGGGCTTCCTTGTCATCCTGGCGCTATCGAGCCTCTACGCCGTTTTTCAGGAGGCCGCCTGGCTTCCCGTGCTTTTCTTCGGCGCGAAGGCTGCGGTTCTGGCAATCGTCATCGAGGCATTGCTCCGGGCGTGGCGCCGAGCGCTGAAAGAGCGATTTCATTATTATGTGGCAGCAGCGTCGTTCCTGGCGCTCTTCCTTCTGAACCTGCCGTTTCCTCTGGTTATCATCCTGGGCGGAGCAGCAGGCCTACTATGGATGAAGCATCGCCAGCGTCGGCTGGCCGCGCCAGTCTTGCCGCAAACCTCCTCGCACCGGCATTTTCCTGTGGTCACGACGCATGCCATCGCAAGGCCGCTCGTAGTGCTCGTGTTCTGGATCCTCGTCTGGCAGTCGCCGCTCTTTTTCATTCGTGGCCTTGATGCACCCACGGATCTGATCGCCGAAACTCTGAGCGGCGAAACCAATGTGTTCGGCGCGGCCTTCATCTTTTTCTCCAAGATGGCCGTGATAACCTTCGGAGGCGCCTACGCCGTCCTTTCCTATGTCGCGCAGGTTGCCGTCGGCCATTACGCCTGGCTGCAGCCCGGTGAGATGCTCGGTGGACTGGCACTTGCAGAGACGACGCCTGGGCCGCTGGTCCTAGTCCTCTGTTTCGTTGGGTTTCTCGCTGGCTATCGCAACCCTATTGCGATGGCGCCGCTTGCCGGTGGCGTTCTCGGCGCCTTCCTCGCCGCATGGGCGACGTTCGTACCGAGCTTCATCTGGATCTTCGCCGGGGCTCCCTACATCGAGAAACTGCGCAACAACGAAAACCTCTCGGCCGCCCTTTCGGCGATCACCGCGGCGGTTGTCGGCGTCATTCTCAATCTTGCACTGTGGTTCGGCCTGCATGTGCTCTTCGTCGACGTTGGCCGCGTCGCGCTTCTTTCCGGGAAGACCGGCCTGCCGATCGTTAGCGTTGCCTGGCCGCAGTGGTGGACGCTCGATGTCGCGGCACTCGGGATCTTCGCCCTGGCGTCCGTTCTGCTCTTTCGCTTCAAGGTCGGCATCCTGACGGTGATCGGAGTATCCACCGCCACGGGCCTGTTGGTCAGGGCTGCCATCGCCGTCTTCTAGTCGACAGCTTCCGGTTTTTGCAGTTGCTCACTGCAAAATGCCTTGCCATCCCGGCAGGCCTTTGCGATGTCAGCCGTGACTTAACGAGATCGGGAAATCGGAATGGCCAAGCGGATCGAGAACTTTGCGGAAATCACCAGCCACTATGACGCGGTGTTCTGCGATGTCTGGGGCGTCTTGCACAACGGCGTCGATCCGTTCCCCAAAGCGGCAGCTGCGCTGGAAGCGGCGCGCGGCGAGGGGCTGACCGTTGTTCTCATCACCAATTCGCCGCGTATCGCTCCCCAGGTTGTGACGCAGCTTCGCCAGATCGGCATCCAGGATGGCGCCTACGACCGCATCGTCACATCGGGCGACGTCACGCGCGGGCTCATCGCCGAGGGCCCCAAGAAGGTGTTTCTGCTCGGACCGGATCGCGACCAGGCGATCCTCGAGGGTCTTGGCGTGGAGCGCGTCGAGGCAAGGGATGCGAACTCCGTTGTCTGCACGGGCTTCTTCGACGATGAAACCGAGACCCCGGAAGACTACACCGAGATGCTGAAGGCGTTTCAGGTGCGCGGCGTGCCGATGATTTGCGCCAACCCCGATCTGGTTGTCGAGCGCGGCCACAAGATCATCCCCTGCGCCGGCGCGATGGCGGCTTACTACAATCAGCTCGGCGGTCAGACACGTATTGCAGGCAAGCCGCACAAGCCGATCTACGACGCCGTCTTGTCGGTCGCCCGCGAGGCCCACGGCGACTTTCCGCCGAGCCGTGTGCTTGCCATCGGGGACGGCATGCCAACTGATGTTCGCGGCGCTCTCGATTACGGCCTTGATCTCCTCTATATCAGCGGCGGCATCCACGCGAAGGAATACACGCTGAACGGAGAGACCGACGAGGCAATCCTCACGGCCTATCTGGAACGCGAAAAAGCGACACCGAAGTGGTGGATGCCCCGTCTCGCATAAAGAGCCTCGCATGAGAAAAGCCAGCCGATGACCGTTTTTCACCGCAATGAGACCCGCGAACCCTTGCCGGCCCACCTGCGTGGCGGCGTGATTGCCATCGGCAACTTCGACGGCGTGCATCGGGGCCATCAGTCCGTGCTGAACCGGGCCCTGGAGATATCGAGTCAGCGCGGTATTCCGGCGCTGGTCCTGACCTTTGAGCCTCACCCCCGCACGGTCTTTCGCCCGGATCAACCGGTCTTTCGCCTGACGCCGGCGCCGCTCAAGGCGCGTATCCTCGAAGCGATCGGCTTCAACGCCGTCATCGAGTATCCGTTCGACAGGGAGTTTTCGCAGCGCTCGGCGGATGATTTCATCCATTCGATCCTTAAGGATTGGCTCGGCGCCTCCGAGGTCGTAACGGGCTTCAACTTTCATTTCGGGCGTGGCCGGGAAGGCGGTCCGGCCTTCCTGATGGGTGCCGGTCAGAAATATGGGTTCGGCGTGACGTTGATCGACGCGTTTCGCGACGAGAATACCGATGTGGTGTCTTCGAGCCACGTTCGCGAACTGCTGAAGGACGGCAATGTCAGCGAGGCCGCCGCCATGCTCGGCTATCACTATACTGTGGAAGCGGAAGTGATCGGCGGCGAGAAGCTTGGCCGTCAGCTCGGCTTTCCGACCGCGAATATGCAACTGCCCACTGAAGCCGATCTCAAGGCGGGTATCTATGCCGTTCGCTTTCGTCTTGCCGATGGCACGCTGCACGATGGTGTCGCCAGCTACGGTCGCCGACCGACGGTCACCGAGAACGGCGCGCCTCTGCTCGAGACCTACGTCTTCGATTTCAGCGGCGACCTCTACGGGCAGATTTGTTCGGTGTCGTTCTTCGGCTATCTGCGCCCGGAATTGAAGTTCGATGGCCTTGAGCCGCTTGTGGAACAGATGAACCGCGACAAGGAAGAGGCAAGCGCGCTGCTTGCTGGTGTGCGGCCGCTCGGCGAACTCGACCTCAAGATCTGCTTCACCTGATTCGGGGTATCGGCACTTCCGCGCGCTTGGGCGCCCTCGACGTCATGGAATCCCTCTTCCTTTTCCCGGCAAAAGCGCCTATGAACCGGCGCGATGAACAAGTTCCGGCTGGCGATCACGATACGAATTATCGGCCCGGCCTTCCGCGCGCGCTAAGCGGCCGGAAGGTCCGGGTTTTCGGCGCTTGGACGACGAGCGCCTCCGTCACCAAATTCAAGCCCGTTGCGCCCGCTCCCTTGGCGCCTAGAGACGATTGCTAGACATGACCGATACAGCCGAAAAAGTCGACTACTCGAAGACCCTCTATCTGCCGGAAACGGACTTCCCGATGCGCGCCGGCCTGCCGCAGAAGGAGCCGGAAACCGTTGCCCGCTGGCAGCAGATGGGTCTCTACAGGAAGCTTCGGGCGTCCGCCGCCGGCCGCAAGAAGTTCGTGCTCCACGACGGCCCTCCCTATGCCAACGGCAACATCCATATCGGCCACGCGCTGAACAAGATCCTCAAGGACGTCATCAACCGCTCGTTCCAGATGCGCGGCTACGACGCCAACTACGTTCCCGGCTGGGATTGCCACGGCCTTCCGATCGAGTGGAAGATCGAGGAGAAGTACCGCGAGAAGGGCAAGAACAAGGACGAGGTTCCGGTCAACGAATTCCGCCAGGAATGCCGTGACTTCGCGGCCGGCTGGATCAAGGTGCAGTCGGAAGAGTTCAAGCGCCTCGGCATCGAGGGCGACTTTGACAATCCCTACACGACAATGAACTTCCACGCGGAATCGCGTATCGCCGGCGAACTGCTGAAGATCGCCAAATCCGGCCAGCTCTATCGCGGATCCAAGCCGATCATGTGGTCAGTCGTCGAGCGCACGGCGCTCGCGGAGGCTGAGGTCGAGTACGCGGATGTCGAAAGCGACATGATCTGGGTGAAGTTCCCGGTTGCCGAAGGCCCCAGCGAACTCAAGGGCGCCTTCGTGGTGATCTGGACGACGACGCCGTGGACGATCCCGGGCAACCGCGCCATCGCCTATTCCTCGCGCTACGGCTATGGCCTCTACGAGGTCGAGACGGCGGAGAATGACTTCGGACCGCAACCCGGCGAACGACTGATCTTCGCCAAGCGTCTCGCCGAGGAATCGGCCGCCAAGGCAAAGGTGACCTTCAGGCACGTTCGCGACGTGGAAGCCGCGGAATTTGCTGCCATCACCTGCGCCCACCCGCTGCACGGCTTGGGCGGCGGCTACCATTTCCAGGTGCCGCTCCTTGATGGCGATCACGTCACCGACGAGACCGGCACCGGCTTCGTCCACACATCTCCGAGCCACGGCCGCGAGGACTTCGACGTCTGGATGGATCACGTTCGCGAGCTCGAAGCGCGTGGCGTCTCCTCTACGATCCCGTTCCCGGTCGACGACGCCGGCTTCTTTACGGTCGACGCACCCGGCTTCGGCCCGGACGCGGAAGGAGGTGCGGCGCGCGTCATCGACGACAGCGGCAAGAAGGGCGATGCCAACGAGCGTGTCATCAAGGCATTGATCGGACGTCACGCGCTGTTCGCACGCGGTCGCCTGAAGCACTCTTATCCGCATTCGTGGCGGTCGAAAAAGCCGGTCATCTTCCGCAACACGCCGCAGTGGTTTGTCTACATGGACAAGGAGCTCGGCGACGGAACGACGTTGCGTTCCCGTGCGCTAAGCGCGATCGACGAGACCCGCTTCGTGCCTGCTGCTGGCCAGAACCGTCTGCGCGCCATGATCGAGCAGCGTCCGGACTGGGTGCTTTCGCGTCAGCGCGCTTGGGGTGTGCCGATCTGCGTCTTCGTCGATGAGCAGGGCGAAATCCTGCAGGACGATGCGGTAGACACCCGCATCTTGGAAGCCTTCGAGAAGGAAGGCGCCGATGCCTGGTTCGCGGATGGCGCGCGTGAGCGCTTCCTGGGCGAGAAGGCAAACGAGCCCTGGACGCAGGTCATGGACATCCTCGATGTCTGGTTCGACTCGGGCTCGACACACACCTTCACGCTCGAAGACCGCCCGGATCTGAAATGGCCGGCCGACCTTTACCTCGAAGGGTCCGACCAGCACCGCGGCTGGTTCCATTCGTCGCTGCTGGAATCCGCCGCAACACGTGGCCGGGCGCCCTATGATGCTGTTCTCACCCATGGTTTCACCATGGACGAGAAAGGCGAGAAGATGTCGAAGTCGAAAGGCAACGTGACATCGCCGCAGGAAATCATGAAGGACGCGGGTGCCGATATCCTGCGCCTTTGGGTGATGACGTCCGACTACGCCGAGGATCTGCGTGTCGGCAAGACGATCATCCAGACGAACATCGATGCCTACCGCAAGCTGCGCAACACCATCCGTTGGATGCTCGGCACGCTGGCGCATGACAAGGGCGAAGTCATCGCGCTTGCCGACCTGCCGGAACTCGAGCAACTGATGCTGCATCGCCTGGCCGAGCTCGATCAGCTCGTCCGCGAAAGCTACGACGCCTTCGACTTCAAGAAGATCGCTCGTGCACTGATCGACTTTGCCAACGTCGAGCTCTCGGCCTTTTACTTCGACGTTCGCAAGGACGCGCTCTACTGCGATGCGCCGTCGAGCCCGCGCCGTCGTTCGGCCCTTCATGTCATCCGCAATATCTTTGAATGCGTGGTGACATGGCTGGCGCCGATGTTGCCCTTCACGGCGGAAGAGGCCTGGCTGTCGCGCAATCCATCGGCTGTCTCGGTTCACCTCGAGCAGTTCCCGGCCATTCCGGCGGAATGGAAGAACGACGCTCTTGCCGAGAAGTGGAAGAAGATCCGCGCCGTTCGCACCGTTGTCACGGGCGCCCTGGAAATTGAGCGCAAGGACAAGCGTATTGGTTCCTCACTGGAGGCAGCCCCCGTCGTCCATGTCGCCGATGCGGAGCTTCTGAAGGCGCTGGAGGGCCAGGACTTCGAAGAGATCTGCATCACCTCTGGCATCGTCATTGACGGTGCCGAGGGCCCGGCCGATGCCTTCCGTCTGCCCGAGGTGTCAGGTGTCAGCGTCGAGCCCAAACCGGCCGAAGGCACCAAATGCGCGCGCTCCTGGCGGATCACGACGGATGTCGGCTCCGACCCTGAGTATCCCGATGTCTCGGCCCGCGATGCGGCTGCATTGCGCGAACTAGCGGTGCAAAACTGAAGAATATTGCCGGGTGAATTGCCTAATCGCGGTTCATTCGGTAAAAGCTGCCTGAAAATGGCCGGATTTTTGCGTCAGGGGGACGGTTCCGGTAGGGCGATGATTGCACCGGCATGGCTGGAAGGGTTTTCATGTTATCAACACG
Organism: Rhizobium sp. BK538; assembly: GCF_014197575.1. NCBI lineage: Bacteria > Pseudomonadati > Pseudomonadota > Alphaproteobacteria > Hyphomicrobiales > Rhizobiaceae > Rhizobium > Rhizobium sp. BK538. The sequence goes on along the minus strand of NZ_JACIFT010000006.1, from coordinate 207,359 downwards.
TTGGTTCCGTGTGGGCGTCTGCCTGACTGTTGCTGTGGCAGGCGGCTCGATGATCACCGGCTGCATGGGGAGCCCGCGCTACGGAACGGACAAGACCGCAATGGAGCAGTTGACTGACGACCTTGGTCAGTCCGTTTCCCTGACTGGCGACGGACCGAAGAACAAGGGCGTCAAGTACAGTGCGCGCCCCGGCCTCGTTCTGCCGTCCGCGGCAGCCAAGGAAACCCTTGTCGAGCCGCAGCAGAGCATCGCCAGCAAGGAAAATCCGCAGTGGATCGAATCCCCGGAGGAAACGCGCGCGCGTCTGGTTAAAGAAGCTGACGAAAACAGCGACAACTCGAGCTACCGCTCGCCGCTCGCAAACAATCAGATCGAAGGTGGCCGGCAGACGACTGAAGCGCAGAGCAAGGCCTATCGCGAAGCCCGCGCCATCCAGAAGGGCGCCTATATCGATCAGCGCCGCTACATCTCGGACCCGCCGACCGAGTATCGTCAGGTCGACGATCCGGCAAAGCTCGACGATCTAGGCGAACCGGAACTGAAGAAGGCGAAGAAGAAGAAGAAGGAAGCTGCGATCGCCGGGACCGGCAAGCAGTGGTGGAACCTCCTTCAGTAGAGTTTCGAGCGGGGCAATCAGCCCCGCTTTGTTTTTGACGAGCGGTCAACCAGCAAGACGTGCAGAAGCTGGCAGGCAAGGAAGATCCCGCCGGCAAGGCTAAGTGCTGACGGCGCGAAGATCGCGCTCGATGCGAGCAGTAGCACCACCGCAAATGCCAGTATCGGCACGAAGGCAAAGGCGAGCAGCCGAGGCGCCGACCAGTTCACATTTCCCGAAAGAGACCATTGCATCGGGATCGACCCGTTGTCCGGCGCGATCCTGCAATAGGCATAGACGACGCCCGCGACCATGAGGACGAATTCGCTGGCGAGCAATGTCATGGCACATCCCGTTTCTGCGCGAAGAACGTCCGCAGGATATCGGCCGATGTCGTCTCCTGCAAACCGGAATACACGTCTGGGGCGTGATGGCAGGTTGGTTGCGTGTAGAAGCGCACGCCATTGTCGACGGCGCCCCCCTTGGGGTCCTCCGCGCCATAGTAGAGCCTACGAATGCGCGCGAAGGAAATGGCGGCTGCGCACATGGTGCACGGTTCCAGCGTCACATAGAGGTCGGCACCGGTGAGTCGTTCCTGACCAAGCTCTTCGCACGCCATGCGAATGACGGCGACTTCGGCATGCGCGGTCACGTCGTTGAGCTCACGCGTACGGTTGCCGGACGCTGCGACAACGCGGCCGTCAAGCACCAGAACCGCTCCGATCGGCACTTCGCCCCGTTCGCCAGCGGCGCGGGCCTGGTCAAGCGCCAGCTCCATAAATTGATTTGTCTTCACGATCCGACAATTTCCACTTAACCGCAGGGGCGCGACCTGATAGGAAGGCCCGAAAAGGCAGGCAAACAACAAATGACATTCAAAGACAAGCCAAAACGGCCAGGCGGCAAGCCATCTGCGCGCAATGCCGGCCCGAAATCCGGCGAAAAGCCGGCAAAGGTGCCCGTCAAGGCCGAGGCGAGCGATGTTGCCGAGGGCGACGCCAAGGCTGAGCGCATCTCCAAAGTGATGGCGCGCGCCGGGGTCGCATCGCGCCGCGATATCGAGCGCATGATCATGGACGGCCGCGTGAAGCTGAACGGCAAGCTCCTCGACAGCCCCGTCGTCAACGTGACGCTGGCAGACAAGATCGAAGTGGACGGCGTTCCGATCCGCGGTATCGAGCGCACCAGGCTGTGGCTGTACCACAAGCCCGCCGGGCTCGTGACCACGAACGTGGACCCGGAAGGACGCCCCACGGTTTTCGACAATCTGCCGGACGACCTGCCGCGCGTCATGTCGATCGGCCGCCTCGACATCAACACCGAAGGCCTGCTGCTGCTGACCAACGATGGCGGCCTGGCCCGCGCGCTGGAATTGCCGACGACAGGCTGGCTGCGCCGCTACCGCGTGCGCGCCCACGGCGAGATCGATCAGGAGGCTTTGGACAAGCTGAAGGACGGCATTGCCGTCGATGGTGTCCTCTACGGCTCGATCGAAGCGACCCTCGACCGCACGCAGGGCTCGAACGTTTGGCTCACCATGGGCCTGCGCGAAGGCAAGAACCGCGAAATCAAGAATGTGCTGGGTGCGCTCGGTCTTGACGTCAATCGTCTGATCCGCATCTCCTACGGCCCCTTCCAGCTCGGCGACCTGCCGGAGCGGGATGTGGTCGAAGTGCGCGGCCGCACGTTGCGCGACCAGCTCGGCCCGCGCCTGATCGAGGATGCGAAGGCCAATTTCGACGCGCCGATCTACAACACGCCGGCCGTTGCAGTCGACGAAGAGGTCGAAGCGAAGCCGGAGCGTCGCGAACGCTCGTGGAAGCCTGAAGACAAGCGCGAGCGTGCGCTGAGCCGCCTCGACACCAAGCGTGATGACAAGCGTGACGATCGCCGCGATGACCGTCGCGACGGCGGCCGCAAGGACGACGACCGTCCGAAGCGCCCGGCGCTCGGCAGCCGCCGCAACGCCAATGTCTGGATGGCGCCTGGCGCCCGCCCGCTTGGCGAAAAGGCAGCCGCCAAGGCCGAAAAGAACGCTCAGACTGCACTTAGACGCGGCGAGAAGCCTGGCCGCTCCAAGCCGCAGCCGGCCCGCCACGACGACACCGGTCCGCGCGTCCAGATCAACCGCGCCCGCGATGAAGAAGGCGAATGGATCCGTTCCAGCGAAGTGACGAGCAAGGACGAAGGCGGCCGCAAGCGCTCTGGCGACAAGCCTTTTGGTGAGCGTCCTCCTCGTGGCGACCGTCCCGATCGCACGGCGCGTGGTGACAGACCTTATGGCGACCGTCCACCCCGTGGCGACAGGTCAGCCGGTGATCGCTCCTCGCGAGGCGATCGCCCGTTCGGCGATAGGCCCCGTGGTGATCGCAAGCCGCGCGAAGATGGGGATGAACGCCCGCGCTCCTTCGGCGACCGTCCGGCGCGCAGTGACAGACCTTACGGTGACCGCCCAGCGCGCAGCGACAGGCCATCCGGCGACCGCCCTGCACGTGGTGACCGCCCGTTCGGTGCAAAGCCGCGCGGCGACCGCAAGCCGCGCGAAGAGGGCGACGAGCGCCCCCGCTCTTTCGGGGATCGTCCCGCACGCGGAGACCGTCCGTTCGGCGATAAGCCGCGCGGCGATCGCCGTCCACGTGCAGAGGGGGATGAACGTCCGCGCGCCAAGGGCTTTTCCAGCGAGGCGCGGTCCGAGCGCCCGGCCGGTGACCGACCGTTTGGTGACAAGCCGCGCGGCAAGGGATTCGGCGGCAAGCCCGGCGGCGGCAAGACTTTCTCCGGCAAGCCGAAGGGTGACAGGCCGGGTGGCGGCGGCAAGCCTTCAGGCGGGCCATCGCGGGGTGGACCTAAAGGAAAGGGAATGACGCGCGGTGCGGATCGTCGGCGGTGAGTTTCGCGGACGGCCGCTCGCCGTACCAAAGTCAAACGACATCCGGCCGACTGCCGACCGGACGCGCGAAAGCCTGTTCAACATTCTGAGCCATGCCTATCCGGAATGCGTCGATGGCACCCGGATCCTGGATCTTTTTGCCGGTACCGGCGCCGTTGGCCTCGAGGCCGTCTCCCGCGGTTGTCGGCACGCGCTGTTCGTCGAAAACAGCGTCGAGGGTAGGGGGCTCCTGTGGGAAAACATCGATGCGCTCGGCCTGCATGGCAGGACGCGCATCCTGAGGCGCGATGCGACCGATCTTGGCAGCGTCGGCAATCTCGAGCCGTTCCAGATGCTGTTTGCCGATCCGCCTTACGGCAAGGGACTTGGCGAAAAGGCCATGGCCGCCGCGGCCAAGGGCGGTTGGCTGCAGCCGGGCGCGATTGCGGTTCTTGAAGAACGCGCGGATGTTGCCGTTTCGGTCGACCCTTCCTATCTCTTCCTGGAAAGCCGGACATTCGGCGATACCAAGGTTCATTTCTTCCGCTATCATCCTCAATAGGGCTGCGGAAATCGGGGGCAGCGGTGCAGCAGGCAGAGAAGATCGAAACCGCGTTGCCTGCCCCCCGCGACGCCTCGGGCCGTTCGACACCAACGGTTGCGGTTGCTTTCGGCGGTGGCGGCGCGCGCGGCCTGTCTCACATCCACATCATAGAAACGCTGGACGAGCTCGGCATTCGCCCTGTTGCGATTGCCGGCTCCTCGATCGGCTCGATCATGGGCGCGGGAATGGCGGCTGGCATGACCGGCGAAGCCATCCGCGAGCATGTCATGATGACGGTCGCCAACAAGGCCGCGGTCGTCAGCCGCCTGTGGGGCCTGCGCCCGCAAACCGTGCGCGATGCCGTCGCCAACGGCGTGCGTATCGGTCAGTTCAATCTCGAGCGTATCCTGAAAGCCTTCCTGCCCGCCGACTTGCCGGATCGTTTCGAGGATCTGCCGATCCCGATGACGGTCACAGCCACCGATTACTACGGTCAGTGCGAGGTGTTGACGAGCCACGGCGCGCTGTTCCCGGCGCTGGCCGCTTCCTCGGCAATCCCCGCGGTCTTCATGCCGGTGCGGCTGCACGGGCGGGTGATGATCGACGGCGGCATCAGCAATCCCGTTCCTTACGAATGCCTGATGGATCGTGCCGACATCGTCATCGGCATCGATGTCGTTGGCGCACCGGAAGGCGATGGCACCCATATTCCGAACCGGATGGAGAGCATCTTTGGCTCCGGGCAGCTGATGATGCAGACGGCAATTTCCCTGAAGCTGCGCCTGCAGGCGCCGCACATCTTCCTGCGCCCCGCAGTCGGGCGCATCGGTGTAATGGACTTCCTCAAGGCGCGCGCAGTCCTGTCCATGTCGGTCGGCATCAAGGACGAACTCAAATACGCGCTTGATCGTGAGATCGAGGCACGCATCACCTCTTAGAGCCTTTCAGGGTTAAATTGAAACGTACTGTTGGCTCACGGGCCGCTTGGTCGACCATCCGACTGCGACAATGAAGCCAGAGATTTCGCCTGGGCCGAAACGAAAAATAGGCGACGGCGCGCCGGAGACTGGCTAAGCAGACTGCGGCATGAGTACCAGGGGAATCCGTTACGCCCCGACCTTGGACGCGCTGGGTATGCGACCATCGCCAGCTGCCAGCGGGGAGGGGAGCCCGGCACCTACCTAAGATCAGTAGCCGTTAATGCCGCTGCCACGAACTGGCCCAATACCTGCGGGAGTTGCGTAGGTGGTATTCTCCGCGCCTGAGCCGGTGGTCGTGCACCCGGAGAGGGCAACGAGCGCGATGGCCACAGCGGCGAAAAGATAGCGTAGAGGCATGGCATTGTCCTATCATTGGAGACTGCGCGGGCCTCAGGGGCCAGAGTTGGGACAATCCCTCATATGGTTGGCATTGGCAAGCCATATGCAAGGAGTGGCAGCCAGAGCCGAACACTCCTTTATTGCGTTACTAGGCCGCAAAGCTGTCAACGCAGGATGGGTGCTTTGAGGGATCTGTGTTGGCCTGTCCCCACAGGCCGAAGCGCAGACGATCGAAATATACTGATACTTGCCCCAAGGCTGCGACGCACTCGCTGATGGTGCGATTGCCAACTGCAGGGAAAGTTCACGTCGGATGCTAAGGCCAAGGGACCGGTGCAGAGCGGAGAAGGAGAGCAGGAGAACTCAGGCGGATCGTGCGCAGGAGCCGAAGGAGCTTCCTTCATCGGTTGAACCGACAGAACGTTTCAATTCAACCTGAAACGGCTCTAAGCGTCGGCGGTTACCTCTGCCGTGCCCGCCAACGGGTCCTCGTCGAAGTTCGCGGCGCGCTTTGGCTTGACGAGCGGCTCGGGTTTCACCGGCTGGGAGAAAAGCATGTCGCGGCCGGCCTGCAGTCCTTCCGTGACCTGGAGCACCAGGCGCGCCTCGTCGCGTTTGCGGATATCCTCGCCGATTTCATAGGCCTCCGCCTCGCCGACACCCAATGCCTCGAGCGTACGTCGGCCGAACAGCAGACCGGACTCCAGCGTTTCGCGCAGTTCATAATCGACATTGAGATTGCGGAGCGCAATCGAGTGGATGCGGTCGTAGGAGCGCACGAAGAGCTTGGCATCCGGATAATCTGCCTGCACCAGCTCGACGATCTTGTCGGTAATCTCGCGCTTCTGGGTGCAGACGACGACGATCTTGGCCCGGTCGATGCCGGCGGCCCTCAGCACGTCCTTGCGCGTGCCGTCGCCGAAGTAGATCCGGAAACCGAAAGAGGAAGCCTGCCGGATGCGATCGGCTGAAAAGTCGATGACGGTCACGGCACGCCCGCCGGCGAGCAGGATCTGGGCGGCGATCTGTCCGAAACGCGAGAAGCCGACCATCAGCACATCCGCGCCGGCTCCTTCGAAATCCTCATCCAGCTGTTCTTGCTCTTTGCCCGACAACAGCCGCTTGGCAAACATGGTCCCGATCGGGGTCAGTGCCATTGAAAGGGTGACGATCGCAATCAGCAGCGAGGCGGTACTCGTCGGCATCAGGCCCGCAATGCCGGCGGCGGTAAACAGGACGAAGCCGAATTCGCCGCCTTGCGGCAGCAGGAAAGCGATCCTGATAGCGTCGTCATGCGGCGATCCGGTCGCGCGGCAGAGAACGTAGATCACCAGCGCCTTCGCGGCCATGACGACTGGCACGGCGACGATGATGAAGAGCGCGTTGTCTCTAAGTACCTCCAACTGGATCGAAAGACCGACTGCGATGAAGAAGATAGCGAGCAACACACCGCGGAAGGGCTCGATATCGGCTTCCAGTTCATGGCGGTAGGAGGACTCGGCAAGCATCACGCCGGAAAGGAAGGCGCCCATGGCCATAGACAATCCGGCAAGCTGCATCAGGCTCGCCGACCCCATCACCACGAAGAGGGCAGCGGCGATCATCGCCTCGCGGGCGCCTGTGCGGGCGATGACCTGAAACAGCGGCGTGAGCAGATAGCGTCCCATGACGATCATCGCGGCGACCGCTGCGATGGCAATCGCGAAGTCCAACAGCGGCGTGCCGCTACCCTTGCCGCCATCAAGAATACTGACCAGCGCAAGCAGCGGCACGATTGCAAGATCCTGAAACAGCAGCATCGAGAACGAGCGCTGCCCGTAGCGGGTATTCACATCGCCTTCGTCCTCGAGGATCTGCATCGCAAACGCGGTGGAGGAGAGGGCAAGCCCAAAACCTGCGACGATGCTGCCGCGCCAGTCCAGAACGCCGGAAAGATAGGTCAGTAGCGTGAGCACCAGACCGGTCGCCACCACCTGCGCGGTTCCGAGCCCGAAGATGTCGCGCCGCATCTGCCAAAGGCGCGAAGGCTTCAGCTCGAGCCCGATGATGAAGAGGAGGAAAACGACGCCGAGTTCGGCTACATCCAGGATCTGCTCGCCATCCGTCAAGCCGTGAAAGATCGGGCCGATGACGACGCCGGCGGCCAGATAGCCGAGCACCGTGCCGAGCCCGAGGCGCTTGAAGATCGGTGCCGAAACAACGGCGCCACCGAGCAGCAGGATCGTCTCGGTGAAAAGAGTGTTGGGCTCGGACATGCAGCGAGTTTCTTTCAATGCAGGGAGGCATGCAAGCGGCGGGCAAAAGAATCGGCGCGCGCGGCCTTGATGCTTTTCGTAGTGCACAATAAATGGAACGCGAAGGAAAGGCCAAATCATGTCCTCAGAAATCGACTCCTCGACGCTTCTTTCCCGCGCAAGCCAATTGATCGACCTGGCGAAGAAGGCCGGAGCCGACGCCGCAGATGCGGTGGTCGTGCGCTCGCGCTCGCAATCGGTCAGCGTGCGCCTCGGCAAGGTCGAGGGTACGGAATCGTCGGAAAGCGATGATTTCTCACTGCGCGTCTTCGTCGGCAAGCGCGTTGCGAGCGTCTCAGCAAATCCGGGCTTCGATCTTTCCGCACTGGCCGAACGGGCCGTGGCGATGGCCAAGGTGTCCCCGGAAGATCCGTTTGCCTGCCTGGCGGACGAGGACAAGCTCGCGAAATCCTATCCGGACCTCGAGCTACTCGATACGACCGAAGTCTCTTCTGACCAACTTCGCGAAGCCGCCCTCGAGGCGGAAGCTGCCGCACTTGCCGTCAAAGGCGTCACCAATTCGTCCGGCGCCGGGGCTTCGGCCGGCAGGGGGGGCCTGGTGCTCGTTACCTCCCACGGTTTTGAGGGCAGCTACATGGGCTCGCGCTTCGGCCGATCCGTCAGCGTCATCGCCGGCGAAGGCACGGCCATGGAGCGCGATTACGATTTCGACAGTCGTATCTATTTCAGCGAGCTGGATGATGCCGCGGAGATCGGCCGCAGAGCAGGCGAACGCACGGTCAAGCGCATCAACCCGCGCCAGGTGGATACCGGCAAGGATGTAACGGTTGTCTTCGATCCCCGTGTTGCCCGCGGCTTCGTCGGCCATATTGCCGGGGCTATCAACGGCGCCTCCATTGCGCGAAAGACGAGCTTCCTGCGCGACAAGATGGGCCAGCAGGTTTTGAAATCGGGGCTTACGATTTCGGACGATCCGCTTATCGTTCGGGGCCCATCGTCGCGACCCTTCGATGGCGAAGGGATCTCAGGCGAACGGCTGCTGATGATCGAGGACGGCATTCTCAAACACTGGTTCCTCTCCACGTCGACTGCCCGCGAGATCGGAATGGAAACCAACGGTCGAGGCGTGCGCGGCGGCAATTCGGTAACGCCATCGGCGACGAACCTTGCTCTCGAGCCAGGCGACATCGCGCCGGAGGACCTGATCCGCGGTGTCGGCAACGGCTTCTATGTGACAGAGCTGATCGGTCAGGGCGTCAACATGATCACCGGCGAATATAGCCGTGGTGCTACCGGCTTCTGGATCGAGAACGGCGAACTGACCTTTGCCGTATCCGAGGTGACGATCGCTTCGAACCTCAAGGACATGTTCATGCGGGTAACACCTGCAAACGACATAGACCGCAAGTTCGGCGTCGCCGCTCCGACGCTTGCGATCGAAGGAATGACGCTCGCCGGGCGCTGATAGATTGGATTGCCGAAATGACTGACGTGGACACAGCCCTCTGGCGGAGCGATCTGGAATTGATCGCAGATGCCGCCAGGCAGGCCGGCAAAGTCGCGCTCGGCTACTTCAATCAATCGCCGGAGGTCTGGTGGAAGAACGAGGGCAGATCGCCTGTCAGCGCCGCCGATTTCGCGGCCAACCGGAAACTTGAATCCATCCTGCGTGCTGCCCGGCCCGACTATGGCTGGCTTTCCGAAGAAACCGACGACGACGCCGCGCGCCTGTCGCGCCAAACGCTGTTCATCATCGATCCGATCGACGGCACGCGGGCATTCCTGGCCGGCCAGGATTTATGGTGTGTCAGCGTCGCGGTCGTGCGCCATGGCCGGCCCGTCGCCGGCGTTCTCTACGCTCCCGTTCTCGAAGAACTCTACGAGGCGGTAGAGGGCGGCGTGGCTTTAAAAAACGGCCGGCCGATCGTTGTTTCGACGACAGCTCTCGAGACACCTGGGCGCTTTGCCATCGCCGAGGACGTGCTGAAGGCGTTTCCAGACGCGCTCAAAAATCGCATCGAGCGTGTCCGGCACGTACCGTCTCTTGCCTATCGCATTGCCATGGTTGCGGACGGCCGGATTGACGGTACCTTCGTCAAGCACAACTCCCACGATTGGGATCTCGCTGCTGCCGATCTGATACTGGAATGCGCCGGTGGCCAGCTGGTGGATCTGCAGGGCAACGCGCCGCTTTATAACCGCGAGCAGGTCAGCCACGGCGAGCTTTGCGCTGCCGCGCCAGCACGGCTTGCTGACTTGATAACCGGGATCGGCCAGCGACGAGGCAGTTGACGTTTCCGTCAAAATCCCTCAGATGACACTGTGGGGGAGAACAGAGCAGAAAGAGAAGAAAATGACTGAATCCAGCGGCAAGAAGCAGCTCCTGCATCTCGTATTCGGCGGCGAACTGGAAAGCCTGGAAGACGTTCAGTTCCGGGACTTGAAGGACCTGGATATCGTCGGCATTTTTCCGGACTACGCCAGCGCACTGACAGCCTGGAAGGCCAAGGCTCAGTCGACCGTCGACAACGCCCACATGCGCTATTTCATCGTCCACATGCACCGTTTGCTGGACCCGGAAAACAAGTCTGCGCAGTAACCCTCCCGCGGTGGCGGCTGGTGTGACCGCGAACTGACACTGACTGCCTGACGCATTCTGGACAAACTGATCGGCCATTGCGGCCGCAACAATAATTGGGAATGGGTTGATGTCGATCATTTGCGATCGGAGAATTGGCAGATGAGCGGTCGCATGGCGCGGCTCGCGCTGGGCGCCTATCAGGCAACAGGGACGTTGCTGACTCCGTTCGTCGGTGGATATCTCGCCTATCGAGCGGCCAAGGGCAAGGAAGACCGTGCCCGCCGTTTGGAGCGCTCGGGCTATGCGAGCGCCGACCGCCCGGCCGGACCGCTGGTCTGGTTTCATGCCGCGAGTGTCGGTGAAACGAACGCGGTCATTCCGCTGATCCGCGAAATTCGCCGTCGCGACGTCCACGTCATCCTGACGACCGGAACGATCACCTCCGCCAAGCTGGCCGCTGAGCGTATCGGCAATGAAGCGATCCACCAGTATGTGCCGCTCGACCTGAAGCCGGCCGTTAGCCGCTTCCTCGAATACTGGCAGCCGGACTGTGCGTTGATCGCCGAATCCGAAATCTGGCCGGCGACCTTGATGGAGCTCGGCCGGCGTCGCATCCCGCAGATACTCGTCAACGCCCGTATGTCTGATCGCTCCTTCGAGCGATGGAGCCGACGCCCGGCACTTGCCGAGGCCCTGTTCGAAAACCTGGCGCTGGTGATTGCGCAGTCGGATGTCGACGCGGAGCGCTTCCGCGATCTCGGCGCGCGCCACGTCATGATGTCCGGCAATCTCAAGGTCGATACCGACGCTCCGCCTTATGATGCCGCAGTGTTTGCCGGTTATAAGAAGCAGCTCGGCGACCGCAAGACCTGGGCGGCAATCTCCACCTTCGACGGCGAGGAAAAGGCAGCGGGCATCGTCCATCGCGCGCTGAAGGAGCGAAACGGGCAGTTGACGATCATCGTCCCTCGCCATCCGGAACGCGCCGATGAGGTGGAGGCTGAGCTCGTCAAGCTGGGTCTCAAGGTGGCCCGCCGCACGCGCGATGACGTGCTCACCCCCGATGTAGATGTTTTTCTCGGAGACACGATCGGCGAAATGGGCCTCTACCTGCGCTTGACCGAGGTCGCCTTCGTTGGACGCTCGCTGTTTGCCGAGGGCGGGCAAAATCCGCTGGAGCCGGCGATGCTGGGTTGCGCGGTGCTGTCGGGCAGCAATGTGCAGAATTTCCGAGAAGCCTATCAGAAGCTGGCGCGGCGAGGCAGCGCGCGCATGGTCCGCGACACGGAGATGCTCGCCAAGGGCGTCCATTATTTGCTCACCAACGACGGCGCACGCCGCAACATGATCGAGGCCGGGATCGGCGCCGTGCAAGAAATGCGTGGCGCGCTGACGGCGACGGTCAAGGGCTTGGAGCCCTATATCAATCCGCTGACGGTGAAGGCGAGACTGCTGCCGAAGGCGGCTGTGCAGCGCTGAGGGCAGGATATGAAGGCGGTCAAGGGAATACTCTTCGATAAGGACGGTACGCTTCTCGATTATGACGAGAGCTGGCTGCCGGTGAACCGCGAACTGGCCCGCATCGCTTCAGAGGGCGATCTGGAACTTGCGGACCGGCTGCTTCTAGCTTGCGGCATGGATCCGCTCACCGGCCACATCGTTCCCGATAGCCTGCTTGCCGCCGGAAACACGCGCCAGATTTCGGAAGGGCTGATCGCCGCGGGCTCGAAGCTCGACGTAATCGAGCTGACGATCAAGCTGGACGAACTCTTTTCGCATGCGGCCGACTTTTCCGTCGCAGTCACCGATCTTGCAGCTTTTTTCGGTCGCCTGCATGGGCGCGGCTTTCGCCTCGGCGTCGCATCAAGCGACAATGAGCGTTCGATCAGACAGACGGCCCAGCGTTTCGGCTTTGCGCCGTTCATCGACTACGTGGCCGGCTATGACAGCGGCTTCGGCACCAAGCCGGAACCGGGAATGGTGCTTGGCTTCTGCGCCGCGACCGGCCTCGATCCCTCCGAGGTCGCCGTCGTTGGCGACAACAACCATGATCTGCATATGGGCCGCAACGCCAAGGTCGGCGTCACCGTGGCTGTACTCACAGGCACGGGATCGCGCGAATCGCTCTCCGCCGCATCGGACTACTGCCTGAACGACATCACCGAGCTCGAGCGGCTGCTGCCCGACCTTCAGCTTGCCTGATTGACCAAGGGCTTGCTTTTTCTTGAAAATTACCCTTTCTTTTCGCCCGGTCGAGGACATAACCCGTCAGCATGACGCTCGGGGTCCGAAAGGCAGGGCGGGGAAAATGATATCCGAAGCGCCACCCTTCTGGTGGTCGAAAGCCGATTGGCGTGCCTGGACGCTCTATCCGATTTCCTTCCTATACGGGCGCATCGCCGGGTATCGTATGGCCAATGCCAAGCGCGCCTCGGTTCCGGTGCCCGTCATCTGCGTCGGCAATTTTACGGTCGGTGGCGCGGGCAAGACGCCGACGGCGCTGACCATCGCCCGCGCGGCGAAGGCGAAGGGCCTGAAGCCGGGTTTCCTGAGCCGCGGCTATGGTGGCTTGCTCGATGTCACGACGGTCGTCGATCCGGCTCATCACCGTGCCCTTGCGGTTGGTGACGAACCTCTTCTTCTCGCCCGCGAGGCCCTGACCGTGATCTCCCGCCGCCGCGTCGAAGGCGCCCAGCGCCTCGTCAAGGAGGGCGCGGACCTGATCATCATGGATGATGGCTTCCAGAGCGCGCGGCTGGCGATCGACTATGCATTGTTGGTTATCGATGCCACGCGCGGATTGGGCAACGGCCACATCGTTCCGGGCGGTCCCGTGCGCGCGCCGATCCGCCAGCAATTGCGCTATGCCACGGCGCTTCTGAAGGTTGGCGCGGGAGAGGCCGCTGACAGCATTGTTCGCATCGCCGCGCGTGCCGCCAAGCCCTATTTCACAGCCTCGCTCAAGGTGTGCGATAGCGTCGATCTTGCGGGCAGTAATGTGCTGGCCTTCGCGGGCATTGCCGATCCGTCGAAATTCTTCCGGACGGTCGAATCCGTCGGGGCGAACATCGCCGCTCGCCGCTCGTTCGGCGATCACGAGCATCTGACCGATGACGAGATAGACGACATTCTAACGACGGCAGAGCGCGACGGCCTTCAGATCGTTACGACTTCCAAGGATTTCGTCCGTCTTGCCGGCCACCATGGCAGAGCCGAAGAGCTCGCGGCAAAGTGCCGGGTGATCGAGGTGGAGATGGCTTTCGCTGACACGCTGGCGCCAAGGCTTATCATCGACCGCGCGATCAATGCCTGTCGCGACCGGCGCCTGAGGGAAGGGCGGAAGACCTAAACGGTATGTCTCTCGAAAGCGCGGTGAGCGAATCTGCAGCCGCGCTAGCGCTTCCGGTTGGGCAACACGCCGGCGCGCTTGTCTGCCTCCAGCGAAGCCACGGCGTCGGCATAGGGCTCTTGGCGCGCGACGCTCCAGTAGCGCAGTTCATCGAGCGGGATCTGCCTGCCGGTAATCGCGCAGACGACGTAGGAGCCCGGCGACAGGATCTGAAAATCCGCATCGAGATAGCGTATCTGCGCTTCGCGGTTTCCATTTCCTTCGAACAAATTCATGCGCTCCGTTTCCTTACAGGCTTGTCATATCCCTGCCATAACGTGCCGCCGCGGCCTTTTCCAGCTTTTTCAACTGCGGCCGAACAACCGTTCGATGTCCGAAAGCTTGAGCTCAATATAGGTCGGGCGTCCGTGGTTACACTGTCCGGAACCGGGGGTCACTTCCATCTGGCGCAGAAGCGCGTTCATTTCTTCCGGGCGCAGCCGCCGTCCTGAGCGCACGGATCCGTGGCAGGCCATGGTCGCCGCCACATATTCGAGCTTGGCCGACAGGCCGGAGGCCGTATCCCATTCGGCGATCTCGTCCGCCAGCTGCCGAATGAGCCCCGTGGCATCCACCTCTCCAAGCATGGCAGGTGTCTCGCGCACCGCGATGGCGCCCGGCCCGAAGCGTTCAATGGCCAGTCCCAGCTCGCCGAGATCCGCCGCAAACTGCATCAGCCGGTCGCAGTCCTCTTCAGGCAGGTCGACGATCTCGGGAATAAGAAGCACCTGCGAGGCCAGCCGCTTGGAATGCAGCGCCTTGCGCATCGCCTCGAACACGAGGCGTTCGTGTGCGGCGTGCTGGTCGACGATGACCAAGCCGTCATCCGTCTGTGCGACGATGTAGTTTTCGTGGATCTGCGCCCGGGCCGCACCAAGCGGATAGAGCTGCGGCGGCTCTTCTGGCACCACCGGCATTCTCGGGGACGACGCGGCGTCGTTGCGCGCTGTCGGCGTCACAAGCCCGTCGAAGGAAGCCTGCCGCCGCTCCCCGAAGCCGCTGTTTGCGGCCTGGTAAAACGGGCGCGACGGCGATGTCGCCGCCGACCAGGGCTGTTGCGGCCGCTGGGCGCTAGGCTGGAAGCCGGGCCGGAAGGAGCGCAGCATCCCGTCTGCGCCGGTTGTCGCTGCGCGGCTGCCATCGCGCGCCAGCGCCTCGCGTACGGCCCCGACGATCAGGCCGCGCACCAGTTGCGGGTCCCGGAACCGCACGTCTGATTTGGCCGGGTGCACGTTGACATCGACAAGGACTGGATCGAGTCTGATCGACAGCACCGCAACCGGATAGCGCCCGGCAGGGATCGTCTCGGCATAGGCGCCGCGGATTGCCGAGAGGATGAGCTTGTCCTGCACCGGGCGGCCGTTGACGAAGGCGTACTGATGGGCCGAGTTGCCACGATTGAACGTCGGCACGCCCGTAAAGCCTGTCAGCGATACGCCTTCCCGCTCGGCATCGATTTCGATGGCGTTGTCGCGGAAGTCCTTGCCGAGGATCTGCGCCATGCGCGCCAGATGGTCGTCGCCCGTCGCCGGCAATTCCAGTGTCGTGCGGTCAGTCCCGGAGAGCACGAAGCGCACCCCGGGAAACGCAATCGCCATGCGCTTGACGACCTCAGTGATCGCCGCAGCCTCGGCCTTCTCCGTCTTGAGGAATTTCAGGCGGGCGGGGGTCGCGAAGAAGAGATCGCGAACCTCGACGATCGTGCCCGGATTGCCGGGTGACGGGCGAAGATGCGTAATTCTGCCACCCTCGACGGTGATTTCGTTGCCACCGGCGCCGTCCCGACGGCGGCTGGAAATGCTGAGCCGCGCTACCGATCCGATCGATGGCAGCGCCTCGCCGCGAAAGCCGAGCGTGCGAATGTCGTCCAGCGTATTGGTGATCTTGGAGGTGCAATGGCGGCGTACGGCGAGCTCCAGATCGGCAACATCCATGCCCGAGCCATTGTCGGAAACTCGCAGCAGGCTCTTTCCGCCGCCCGATGTCGCCACCTCGATGCGAGTCGCCCCTGCGTCAAGGGCGTTCTCGATCAACTCCTTGGCGGCACTGGCCGGCCGTTCGATGACTTCGCCGGCCGCAATCTGGTTGATGAGGGTTTCTGAAAGCTGTCTGATGGCCATGCGCCTATTCTCTTGGATTCGTGGAGCGGAGGGAAGTGCCAAAGCGCGGGCCGATCACCGTTCTGCACGCTCCAATTCCGATTGCTTAACGTTAAGCGCGCCTTAAGACAAAGGTGCCATTTTGCGACTTACTTCCGAGGACTGGGTTTTAATCGGACAGATGTGGGACGCGTAGGAATGAGTGCCGGCTCCGAAAAAGCGGACACATCATCTGTGAGTAGCGAAATGTCGGCTGACACCAGCCTGCAGACGGCGCTGTTTGACGCGGTATGCGAGAGTCTAGGCGCCGCGTTCATCGTCTACAACAAGACCGATCACATGATCTTTGCGAGCCACCAGGTTCTCGATTTCTTTCCGATATCGGAGACCATGCTCAAGCCCGGCACTCGGTTGCGAGACTTCCTGGGCGCGATTTACGACACCGGCATCGGCACGCAGTCGGCAAGCTACCAGGGCGCGATGAGCCGTGAGGATTGGTTGTCCCAGAAAATCGCCTCGCATTGGCGCGAACGCTTCGAAGCGGTCGAGCGGCACGGTACGGACCGCTGGATTCGGTTCGGCAAGCGTCGCCTCGCGAGCGGCTATGGCGTCTGCGTCATCCAGGACATCTCCGAGGACAAGAAGCGTGAGGAACAGTGGCGCTCCGATCTGGAACGCGTGCAGCTCACCGAGGATATCCTCGACAACCTGCCGTTCCCGCTCTTCGTCAAGGACCGCAACCTGAACTACGTCGCCGTGAACATCGCCTTTTGCGAAAAATACCAGACGACGGTCGATGAAGTGCTCGGCCGCAAGAGCGGAGACCTGTTCTCCAAGGAGGTTGCCCAGCGCTTCGAGGAAAGTGACCGTCATGTACTGGAGACCGGCGAAATGTCGATCTCCCGCCAGCGGCAGGTCTCCCGCGACGGCGCGGAACGCGACATCGTCGCGCGCAAGCACCGCATCGGCAAGCCCGGGCGCTATTTTCTCGTCTCGACGATGCAGGACCTGCCGCGGGACGGCGCCGACCTCGATGAATTCCGGTTTGCGTCGACGGTCACAACATCGAGCAAGAATTCCTATCGGCGCGCCTACGTTCCCATGGGCGGCAGCGGCGAGCGCCGCGAACCGGCCGCGATGGAGGCGATCGTCCCGGAGAACTTCTCGGGTCGGAAAGTCCTGGTGGTGACGTCGGACGTGGTGGCCGAAGCAGCGGCCTTGCGGACCCTCGCCAAATATGGCTTCGAGGCTTGCTCGGTCCGCGGTGAGGATGAGGAAGAGCACTTCCTGGAGATCGCGAGCTCTTCCGGCATCTCGCTTGACCTGCTTGTGATCGACAACCAGCTTGGCATGCGCTGCCTTGAGCTTGCCGAGCAGTATGGCATCCCGGCGCTGGTGATGGACGGCTTCCAGCTCGCCAATGAGCTCACCTTCCAGATCGCTCGGCATTTCAACCGCAGCAATCGGGGCCAAATCGCCGAAGGCATCGACACCGATTGGGAAATCACCACCGTCGAGGAGATGAGCACGCTCGACGTGCTCGTTGCCGAAGACAACGACATCAACCAGATCGTCTTCTCGCAGATTCTCGAAGGTCTCGGCTATCGCTACCTGATCGCTCCAAGCGGCGATGAAGCGGTTCGTTTGTGGACCGAGCATCAGCCGAAAATCATCCTGATGGACATATCGCTGCCAGGCTTCAATGGTTTCGAAGCGGCGCGGTTGATCCGCCAGACAGAGGAAGGCGGCAGCTCAAGAACGCCGATTATCGGCGTTCTTAATCAGGCCTTCGAGCGTGATCGAGCTGAGTGCGCAAAGGCCGGAATGGACGATGTGATCATGAAGCCGGTGAGCCCCGATATTCTTCAGGGGATCTTTCAGAAGTACCTTGCGGGGGATCTCCAACGGGCCAGCATGTGACGAACAAAGCTCGTCAACTCCCTAAATCTTGGGACAGAACACGGTTTCAACGCGGCCGATCCACTATCGAATTCTTAAGACTTGCCCGCCATCCTTTCCCGCATTGGTGCAGTCTGGGTCTGAATGATGATGTCGGCTGAAATGCCTTTGGTGCCTGTAAGTCAGAATGAACTTCAGACGATGGCCTATACTGATCTGCTGACCGGCCTCGGCAACCGCTACCGCATGCGCGACCGGATTGCCCAGATCGCCGCGGAACGCGCGAGTGATCCTGCACCATTTACGGTCGGCATCGCCAATCTCGATTCCTTCAAACCGATCAACGATCTCTTCGGCTCATCGGCGGGCGACGAGATTCTCTGCCAGGTCGCCCATCGGCTGAAGGCCTGCATTCCGGATGGCGCCTTGGTCACGCGTCATGACGGCGACGAATTTGCCTTTGTCCTGCCGCTGGTATTCGAGCGGGCCAGCGCCGAGAAATTCGGCCAGATGATCCGCGAGGTGCTGTCGGCGCCCTACGATCTCGGCGATCGCAATGTGAGGCTGTCGGCATCCTTCGGCTTTTCGATCTATCCATTTGCTGGCGAGGAGTTCGAGGAACTGCTGAAAAGCGCTGAGACCGCACTCTACCGGTCAAAGCGGCGCGGCCGTGGCCAGATCACCGTCTATTCCCGCGAGATCGCCCAGGAAATGAAGCGCGCGACGCAATTGGAACAGGCGCTGCGCAACGCCATCATCTCCGACGCGATCGACGTGCATTTTCAGCCGATCGTCGCACTCGCCAACAGCCAGGTCGTGGGCTTCGAAGCTTTGGCGCGATGGAACGATCCGGATCTGGGCTTCGTTTCACCGGGCGTTTTCGTGCCGCTTGCTGAAGAACGCGGTTTTATTGACGCGTTGTCTGAGGCGTTGCTGCGCAAGGCGGCGGAAGCGGCACTTTCCTGGCCGCGCGAACTCTTCCTCTCCTTCAATCTCTCCTCGGCGCAGTTGATGGATCCGGGCACGAGCAGCAGTATCCTGTCGATCCTCGGCCGGGTCGGTTTCGACCCGCACCGGCTCGAACTGGAGATCACCGAAACTGCGGTGATGGGCTCGGCCGATACGGCAAATCGGATCATCGCCGATCTGCGCCAGGCAGGTGTGCGCATCTCGCTGGATGATTTCGGGACCGGCCAGTCGAGCCTCGGTCGCCTGCGTGATTTCATGTTCGACAAGATCAAGATCGATCGCGCCTTTGTGTCGCGGATCAACTCCGACCGCGCTTCCGAGCACATCATCAAGGCGATCCTCACGATGTGCGAGGGGCTTGATCTGGAAGTGGTCGCGGAAGGGATCGAGGATTATTCGGAAGCAGTCAAGCTGCGCTCGCTCGGCTGCGGCATGGGGCAGGGCTATCACTTCGGCAAGCCCGCCGATGGCATCGCGACGCTGCGGTTCCTGCACGAGAATTACTACGATACGTCGGATCGCGTCAGCGCCTGAAACGCCGATGGCGCCCTTTCGGACGCCACCGGTTCCGCGGTCCTCACTGCGCATATCTTAATTGTTCGTTGTCGAACCTGTGGCCGTGGTGTCTGTTGTACCACCTAGCGCGGGGGCCTTCTCGGCTGCGAGCATCTGAAGCGTCTTGAACTGCGGTGCCGCATTCAGCGATTCCGCGGTTTCAGAGGTGGTCAGCTTGACGCTGCCGTCCTGGGTGTTCTGGGCGACGGTGATCTTATCCATCGGAACGGCAACATTCTTCTCGCCGATTCCGAGGAAGCCGCCGACACCGACGATCGCTGCGACCAAGCCGCCGTCCTTCTTCATGATCAGGTCGTTGACGCTACCGATGCTTTCGTTCTGACTATTATAGACCGACTGGCCGATATAGGTGTTCGCACTCACCTGGTCGGCAGCCTGCTCGGTCAGATACGCGCCGCCGCCCGCCTGCGCGGTATCGGTCGTCTCAGCCGGCGCCGGAGCCTGAGCCGCGTCACCTGCCGGGACCGGAGCCGTTGCATCCGGAACCTTTGGCGGAGCTGCCGGATCCCCTGGCGCCGCCTGTGTGGCCGGAGCGTTCGGATCAGCCGGCTGGGTTGTGCTCTGTGAGAATGCCGCGGGTGCGAAAGCCGTGGCAAACAAGGCACCAGCGGCAACGGTTGTGAGAAGTTTGCGTGTCATTTCGAACCTACCTTTTCAGTTCAATAGTGATCTCTAGCCATTTTGCCGTCCCTTCGCGGTCGGGCGTCCATTTGGCCGGTTCCCTATTGAAATGAATGGGATTTCTATTGGTTCCCGAAAAAAATCGCGCAAAGATTGCTAATTTCGCGGAACTTCTATCGCAAATGCTGCAGGGGCCTCACCAATCAACCCACCGATGGAAACAAAAAGGGCGCCCAGGGGGTGCCCTTTGCATTGTGCCCGGTTTCGCGTCAGATCACATAAACGGGGTCAAAAATTCCCTTCACCGTGACGTCAAGCTCGAGCAGGGACCCAGCCTGTGGTTGCATGGACCGCGCATCGTCATCCAGTCCTTCCCATGCCGTGGTGACTGCGAGGCGGTCGCCGTTCCTTCCGATGAAGGCGGGGCAGGAGGGCTGGGCCGCAGGCACCTTGTAACGCGAGATGCGCAGCCCGTCCGGGCTGTAGCGATCGACCGTGCCGGCACCCCAACGCGCATTCCAGATATATCCGTCGGCGTCGACAACCGAGCCATCGATGCCACCCGGCTCATCCATGGTGTCCACGAGGACAATCGGTTCGCCGGTCGGAAGGCCGGTCTGCGCATCGACCATCACCCGCATGAGGCGGCTGAGGCGAGTGTCAGTGAAATATCCGATGGTCCCATCCGGCGAGAAGCAGATCGAATTCGGAATGCTGATGCCCTCGAAGATCTTGGTCACTCGACCGCCGGCGACATGATAGATAGCGCCTGCGCGGGTTTCCGCCCGCTTGCTCATCGTGCCGATCCACAGTGCGCCGGATGGATGTGTGCGGCCGTCGTTCGAGCGGTTTTCCGGCTTGTCGCTTTCAAGCGCTGCATAGAAGGTCAGATTGCCGCTTTTCGTGTCGCGGACAAAGAGGCCCTGTTCAGTCGCAAGCAGCTGGCGCCCGGCATCGATGCGGGCAAGCACGCTCGCCATCATCGGCAGCGCATGCACCTTCTTCTCTTCCGTCGAAAGGTTCAGCTCGTGCAGCTCTTTGCCGAGAATATTGAACCACCAGACCGTGTTCGTGTCCGGATCATAGGTGGGGCCTTCACCCAGTACGGAGTTGGTGTTGCAAAGTGTCCTGCCCGCGAACTCATGAATTTCCGTCATACGCCTTAAGCTCCTACCGCTGCATCATAGGCGTAAATGGTCGCCTTGGCGCGCTCGGCAACCTCCGCCGCGGTCATTCCCGGCTTGTAGAGACTGGTGCCGAGGCCGAAGGCATGAATGCCGGCCTTGGTGTAGTCAGCGAAGTTCTTGTCCGAGACACCGCCGACGGCTGCGATCACGAGCTCCGCGGGCAGAATTGCGCGGATTGCCGTGATGCCGGACGGCCCCAGAACGCTGGCCGGGAAAAATTTCAACCCCGTTGCGCCAGCGCGGGCGGCGGCCAGCGCTTCCGTCGGCGTGAAGACGCCGGGCATCGTGACCATGCCATAATTGCGGGCAAGCACGATAACCTCGGGCTCGACGTTCGGCGTAACCAGCAGCTTGCCACCCGCCGAATGCAGGCTGTCGACGGCCTCTGTGGTCAGCACGGTTCCGGCACCGATCAGGCAATCGGCAGGTGCCATCTTCGCGGCGATCTCGATCGACTTAAACGGCTCGGGCGAGTTCAGCGGGATTTCAATGGCTGTCAGACCGTTTTCGATTAGCGCACCGACCACGCTTTCGGTTTCCTCGGGCTTGATGCCCCGAAGAATGGCAATCAGCGGGCGCTTCATCGTGGGGAAGGGGATGCGGTTCATCGCTTTGGTGCTTTCTTAATTCGGCCAAATAGCTTTGGCGGCGGCAGCAAGCCCACCACGGACAGCTGTATCGGCGTCGATCGTGTCAAAGGGTAAAGATAGTGCGTTGAAGGCTGTTTCATAAAGGTTCTGCAGCCGCCCGGCGGCGACAAGTGTAATGCTGACGCCGGTTCCAGCGTCCGCCATGGCGCCCGCAACTTCCAGACCGATCAGGGTGCCCGATATCCTGGCCTGTGCGGCTGCGGCCGTCAGACCGTGCAGCAATTGTCCCGAGCGCGCCGTAAAGAAGAGGTTGGTCGCCATTGCAGGCTGTTCGTAAGCTACCTTGATCGCGCTTTCGAAGGCTGGCTTATCTGTCGGCGTCTGCTCCGCTCCGGCGACGGCATGCGACAGGATCGTATGCTTGGATATCGCATCGAAGAGTTCGCCGGTCATGAAGCTGGAGAAGCCGGTGACCCGTCCATCCGTGACGTGCACCCACTTCGAATGCGTGCCGGGCATGCAGACTGCCTGTGATCCGGTGCTTGCGGGACCAAGCGCGCCGAGAAGCTGCGTTTCCTCGCCACGCATGACGTCGGGCCTTGCCTGATCCCTCTGGGCAAGTCCCGGAAGAATGCGGACGTCGCGGCTCTGGCCGGGAACGGATACCGCGCCGGTGAGGATAGAAGATAGCGATGTCGGCACGTCGACATAGCCGGCCTCGACCCATCCCTGCTTTGCACCTGCCATGCCGCAGATGATGACCGGAAGATTTCCTGGCGCATTCACCTTGGCCAGGTGCGAGGTCAAAACCTCGGCAAAGCCGGTCTTCGCAGCCGTCGTCATGCCTTCATTGCTGCGACTTTCGGCAAGGATGCTGTCATCCTTGCCGATCAGCCAAAGCCGGAAACTGCTCGTTCCCCAATCCACCGCGACATAAGCGGGATCCGCCATCAGAAAATGCCTCCATCGACAATAAGAGATTGTGCGCTGATCGCTGCCGCGCAACTCGACGCCAGAAACAGGCAAGGACCAACGATTGCATCGGCGTGCAGGACCTTCTTGACGCACTGGCGTTGCACGGTCCGAGCGATGCCTTCCTCGGTGAGCCAGAGTTTCATTTGACGATCCGTCACGATCATACCCGGCAGAATACAATTGACGCGGATGTTATCAGGTCCGAGCTGGCCGGCCAGGCTTTTTGTCAGCCCGATCACACCGGCTTTTGCTGCAGAATAGGCAGGGAATTCCGGCATGTTGAGGAGAAAGGCGATCGACGACATGTTGATCACCGCGCCGCCGCCAGCAGCACGCATCGAGGGCGCAACGGCCTGTGTGGTGAAGAAGACGTGGCGCAGGTTGGTCGCCTGGTTGTCGTTCCAATATTCCTCAGTCACAGTTTCGAAATCGTGCCGGTCGTCACGCGCGGCATTATTGACGAGCACGCTGATCGGGCCCGAATGAGCGACAACCGCGTCGACCGTCCTGCGGATTTCCGCAACATCCCGCAAATCCGCCTTGTGGAAGCGAACGGGATGCAGCGTGTCGCGCGACAGCCCCTCGACAAGTTCATGACTTTCCGTTTCCGCGATATCGATGAACGAAACCTTGGCGCCCTGCCGGGCAAAACCCTCGACGATCGCTGCCCCGATGCCGGACCCGCCTCCGGTGATCAGCACGGTTCGATCCCTAAATTCCGGAAACTGCGCAACAATACTCGTCACCATTTCCTCCCGGCCGTAGTTGTTCTATTATTTGGAACTCAATTTGACTATGTGGAATTATCCGATTACGCTGATGTCCCTGTCAAGGCATTTGGGGCAACGATGACTGCGGCAAAAGAGAGTGCGCACGGGAAGCGCGACACGGGCACCCTGGGCAAGCTGATGGTCCTTCTCGATGTTGTGAGCCACGCCGACGGCCCCATGCGCTTCACCGACATATTGGCGGTCACCGATCAGCCACGCGGTACGGTTCACCGCCAGCTCAGTCATCTCGTGGATGAGGGGCTGCTCGAAATCGATGAGGACGGCCTCTATTTGCCTGGCTTGAGGCTATTGGACTTTGCCTCTCGCAGTTGGGGACGCAACGAATTCCGCCTCATTGCCGAGCCCCACCTTAAGGCTCTCCAGGATATGACCGGTGAAACGGTCCATCTCGGCGTGCTTCGCGGCACCTCGATCATCTACCTCGACAAGTTCGAAGGGCAGCAGCCCGTCAGAATGTACTCGCAGATCGGCAACGCGTCGCCGGTCTATTGCACTGGTGTAGGCAAGGCTGCCTTGTCTATCCTGCCCCAAGAGCGGGTTAGGGCTTTGGTGGCGGAAATCGCCTTCCATCGCTTCACCGCCAACACGCATACCGCCAAGTCGCTTCTTGGCGAGATTGAGGAGATACGAAAGGTGGGCCATGCCTTCGACCGTGAGGAGCACGAAGTCGGAATCCGCTGTATCGCGGCCCCGATCTGGTCGGAAAACCTGTCGCTTGTCGGCGGCGTTTCCGTCACTGGTCCGGCCTATAGGCTCGATATGGAAAGCCTATCGGAATGGGCGGCCCCGATCCGGGAGACGGCTGGACGGATCATGGAAGCCATGCGCGTAGGACTTGGGCCGCGTCGTTGAACACTGGCTGCGATCGGCCAGGACTCAACTAAAGCATAGTATTGAGATTTTCTGACGAATCATCACAATTGACGCTCGTCAATCCCCCGTCCTGGGGTGTATGTGCAGGCAATTCGTCACCCGCACTACAAATTAGCGACGACGTGGACGAGACGCCCACAGGATTCCATTCTTTCGAGTTGAGTAAGCACATGACCCCATCGCATCCAAAATCTTCCGTGGACGTCAACGTTAGTGAGATCGCCGGACTGAAAACGCAGTTTGATATTTTCCGCTTCATGAAGAAAGTGACGGAAGCCTATCGCGCGCGCGCCTTCATGGTGTTTAACCTTCCTTCGACGACGGCGATCGATCTGCAGAGCAGCACTGTGATCTCAAGCTGGCCGGTGGAGCTGCTGGCAGCTTACGACCAGGAGGGGCTTGTGACCAACAGCCCCGTCATGAAACGGTTGAGGGCGTCGACCACGCCGTTCTTCAATGACGTGTCGCAGGTCAAGTTGGAGCGAGTCGATGGAAAGGCCGGCTTTGTTGCGGCCCTCTTTGAACGCTTTCGCATGATGCGTTGTGCCTACTTCCCCACTCACGAGGCCTCCGGCGGTCGCGGCGCCGTATCATTCTCAGGCGATCGTGAGGCATTTACCGGCGAGGAAATGCGCGAACTCCACTATATCTCTACCCACGTCTTCGATCGGCTGGCGGAGATCCGCGGTTATGACACGCGGGTCACGGATTCCTTGACTGATCGCGAGATCGATTGTCTGAACTGGACTGCCGCCGGTAAGACCAGTGTTGAGATCGCCGAGATCCTCAATCTGTCCGAACACACGGTGAACCACTACCTCAATCGCGCGACGAAGAAACTCGATACCGTCAACCGGACCCAGGCAGTTGCCAGAGCCTTGCGGATTGGTCTCATAAAGTGACGGTTGCGCAAATTGTGGGCTTCGCAAACATTCGCGCCTAAATCTTCACCACCGCCGATCAGCGTGTCACTGGATGACATTGGCTTTTGCGAATGTTTGCCAATTGGCACGTTTTCTGCTTCCGTGTTTCCAGCGGTCCAGAGGGGACCTGGTAACGACGCCGGATAAATGGCGCGACCGCACACCGCCAGCCGACGCCACGGTATCCGATCTCGGGCTTGGGCGTCGGCGGCGGTTGTTGCGTTTGGGACACGCCGCCGACGGCATTCCCCACGCTTACTCTTCCGATGGGCTGTTTGTGCTGGCCTTTTGCCGCGCTTGCTCTAGTTCGCAAGGCTTATTTGGTATCCTGGAAGGCCTTTGCATCCATCAGGGCGAAAGCCCGGCGGACTTGATGGACGCAACGGCCTTCCGGTTGACCTCGTTTCTCTCAATTGCCATCTCGATCACCGATTTTGTTTGGCGAAGAGGTGGCGCTCCTCTATCTACAATGCCAACATAGGCAGTGAGGATGGAATGACCGGCGTCACCAAGGAACAGGTTCTCGAAACGCTGAAGACGGTCCGCGGGCCCGATCTCGAACACGATATCGTCGAGCTCGGCATGGTGTCTGATGTCTTCATTTCGGACGGCAAGGTCTATTTCTCCATCACCGTTCCGGCAGAAAGTGCCAAGGAGCTGGAGCCGCTTCGCCTCGCGGCCGAACGGGTCATCAAGGAGATGCCGGGCGTCAAGGGAGCGCTGGTTGCGCTGACGGCAGACAAAAAGGCCGGTTCAGGCTCGGCGCCGGTTTCACGCCCTCAACCGCAGGCGGGACATGACCATCATGGCCATGCTCACGCGCCGCAACAGCAGCCGCGCGCAGGCAAGCTTGGCGTTCCCGGTATCAACGCGATCATCGCCGTCGCCTCGGGTAAGGGGGGCGTGGGTAAATCCACGACTGCCGTCAATCTTGCGCTCGGTCTCCAGGCAAATGGCCTGCGTGTCGGCATCCTCGATGCTGATATCTATGGCCCCTCGATGCCGCGGCTGCTGAAGATCTCGGGCCGTCCCACCCAGATCGATGGTCGCATCATCAATCCGATGGAAAATTATGGGCTCAAGGTCATGTCGATGGGCTTCCTCGTTGACGAGGAGACTGCGATGATCTGGCGTGGTCCGATGGTGCAATCAGCGCTGATGCAGATGCTGCGTGAGGTTGCCTGGGGCGAGCTCGATGTGCTTGTTGTCGACATGCCGCCTGGAACCGGCGATGCGCAGCTGACGATGGCACAGCAGGTGCCGCTCGCCGGCGCCGTTATCGTTTCGACCCCGCAGGATCTCGCTCTCGTCGATGCCCGCAAGGGGCTGAACATGTTCAAGAAGGTCGAGGTTCCTGTGCTCGGCATCGTTGAGAACATGAGCTATTTTATCGCGCCCGATACAGGCACGCGCTATGATATCTTCGGGCATGGCGGCGCTCGCAGGGAAGCGGAACGCATCGGCGTTCCTTTCCTCGGCGAAGTGCCGCTGACGATGAACATCCGCGAGACATCGGACGCCGGAACGCCACTCGTCGCCACGGAGCCGAAGGGCATTGTTGCCGGCATCTATCGCGAGATCGCCGCTAAGGTCTGGCAGCAGCTCGGTGGGCAGCCGCAGAGGGCCGCGCCGGCCATTGTTTTCGAGTGAATGCGTCACCGCCGCTAGACTCCCAATTGCGGAGGAAATGTGGTCAAACGGCGCCGTGAACGTAAGATGTCTTGATTCTTTCGCAGCTTTCCGTCATATGGCGCGCCGTCGCCATGAGGCGGTTTTTGCGAATGCTCGATGATGGCCGCCCCGATGGGGACCGGTCACCTACATGTTCGGAGTTATCTTGGCCGAAGGATTGGTGACTGCGATGCGGTTGAGCATATTGCATATCCGGAGTGCCGGATGTGCCAGGAGTCGTATGAACTTTCGTCAATCGCTTTCGTTAAGGTCGGGAACTTGCATCCCGCGCGCTCTCGCAATCGGCGCGCCGTGGAAGGGCCTTCGATGAACAGGGCGATGCGCGCGACATGCCCGGATTGCCGGAGGTCCAACCGGTGATCACTGCATACTGTTCCAATTGCAAGTCGATTGAAATCGGCGATCTGTCGCAAGGTTCGTTGCGTGACGATGTCATGTGGATCGACATGATCGAGCCTTCGCGCGAGGAGGAACTTTTCGTCGAAAGAACCCTTGGTATTGAGGTCCCGACGCGAGACGATCTCAAGGACATCGAGCCGTCGGCCCGCCTCTACACGGAAAACGATGCAGTGTTCATGACCGCGTCTCTCGTCTGGAAGGTTGAAACGGACGCGCCGACGCTGACCGACGTTGCGTTCATCCTGTCTGGCAAGCGGTTGATCACGATTCGCTACGCGCAACCAAAGTCCTTTTCGCTATTCATTGCCGCTCTTCACCGCGTGCCGCAGCAGTGGCGGAGTGGTGCCGCGCTGCTGGCAAAACTCTTTGAAACCGTGATCGATCGGACTGCCGAGATCCTGGAGTTGTCGGTCGCGCGTATCGACATCCTGTCGACGCATGTGTTTGGCGACCGCGCCAGAAAAGTTCGCAAGCCGTCGAATTATCTGGAAGAAAAGCTTAGGGACATTGCCGGCCATCATCGCCTCGTTAGCAAGATCCGTGACAGCCTCGCGTCGCTTTCGCGACTGATGACGTTTTTCTACAATGTCCCGGCCGTTCAGCAGGATCGCGACACCAAGGAACTCTGCAAGACGGTCTCGCGCGACATCCAGTCGCTCAATGAACACGCGTCCTTCATCGCCGGCAATATCACCTTCCTGCTCGACGCCTCGCTCGGCCTGATCAACATCGAGCAGAACTCGATCATCAAGATATTTTCGATCGCATCCGTGGTGTTCTTGCCGCCGACGCTGGTCGCCTCCATTTACGGTATGAATTTCGAATTCATGCCGGAACTGCACTTTGCCCACGGATATCCGTATTCGATTGGGCTCATGGTGTTGTCCGCCATCATTCCCTTCTTCTTTTTCCGATGGAAAGGCTGGCTCTGAAGAGCCTGTTTTCATTTCATGCACGAAGGCAGCCATTCACACGAACGAAAAATGAAGCCGCGCAAGCTGTTCTATCTTGCGCTGGGCTCCGTCGGCGTCGTCTATGGCGATATCGGTACCAGCCCGCTGTACGCGTTCCGCGAAGCATTGAAGCCCGTCGCGATCGACGGCCTCACGCGTTTCGAGGTGATCAGCCTTATTTCGCTGATGATCTGGGCTCTGACCATTATCGTCACCATCAAGTACGTGCTCTTCCTGCTGCGCGCTGACAACGAAGGCGAAGGCGGTACGCTCTCCCTGCTGGCGTTGCTGATGAAGACCGCCAACGGGCATACAGCGCTGCTGATGCTGCTTGGCCTTGTCGGTGCAGCATTGTTCCTCGGCGATGCAATGATCACGCCGGCGCTGTCGGTTTTGTCGGCCGTCGAAGGTCTGAAGCTCGTGGCGCCAAGCATGACGAGCTACATCGTGCCGATCTCGGTCTTCATTCTGGCGCTGCTGTTTGCCGTCCAGTCTCGTGGGACCGGCGCCGTCGCGCGGTTTTTCGGGCCGATCACGGCGCTCTGGTTCATCGTGATGGCCGCCGCCGGCATTTCGCACATTTCCGATGACTTCGGCATTCTTGCTGCCTTCAATCCCTACTATGCGATCAGCTTCCTGCTGCATGAGGGATTTTACGGCGTCGTGGTGCTTGGTGCAGTCTTCCTGACAGTGACAGGCGCGGAAGCGCTTTATGCCGATCTTGGGCACTTCGGTCGTCGTCCGATTCAGTGGGCGTGGTTCGCGCTGGTTTTCCCGGCATTGACGCTGAACTATTTGGGGCAGGGCGCTCTCGTGCTCGGCAATCCGATGGCGATGTCTGATCCTTTCTACCTGATGTATCCGCAATGGGCACTGCTGCCGGTCGTCATCCTCGCGACCGCTGCGACGATCATTGCCAGCCAGGCAGTCATCACCGGTGCCTTCTCGCTCGTCCGCCAGGGCATCAACCTCGGCTTCCTGCCGCGCATGGAAATCCTCTTCACGTCGGAGACGAATACGGGACAGATCTTCGTACCGTCCGTCAACGCTGTGCTCTTCTTCGGCGTCATTTTCCTCGTCATCAGCTTCAAGACGTCGGATGCGCTGGCAACGGCCTACGGCATCTCGGTCACCGGCGCGATGGTCGTCACTTCGATCATGGCCTTCGAGTTCGTGCGCGTTCGCTGGAACTGGTCTATCCTGGTGGCAACGCTCGCGTTGGCGCCGCTCGTCGGTCTTGAACTCATCTTCCTTGGCGCGAACCTGCTGAAGATCCACGACGGTGGCTACATTCCGATCATGATTGCCACGGTGTTCACCGTCATCATGTGGACCTGGCGACGCGGCTCGGCTCTACTAATGGAGAAGACGCGCCATACCGATATCCCGATGGCATCTTTCGTCAGCTCGATCGAACGCAAGAGCGACCATTCCCCCGCCCAGGTGCCCGGCACCGCGATCTTCCTGACCAGCGATCCGGAATCGGCGCCCGCCGCGCTGCTGCACAATCTGAAGCACAACCACGTTTTGCATGACAAGAACGTGATTCTGACGATCCGTACGATCAACAAGCCGCGTGTTTCGAGCGCCGATCGCTATAAGGTCGAGCAGATTTCTGAGCGCTTCTCGCGCGTCGAACTGCTGTTCGGCTTCATGGAATCGCAGAACGTCTCTCAAGCCTTGGCGACGCTGCGCAAGTCGGGCCTGAAGTTCGACATCATGTCGACCTCCTTCTACCTCGGCCGCCGCAAGCTGGTTCCCGATGCGAAGTCCGGCATGCCCTATTGGCAGGATCGCCTTTACATCGCGCTCGCCAATGCCGCAGCAAATCCGTCGGACTACTTCCGCCTGCCGGCAAACCGCGTGGTGGAACTCGGCTCGCACGTCATTATCTAGCCGAACAAGCGCCATTTAAAAGCCCGGCAATCTGCCGGGCTTTTATTTTTCCTGCCGCTAATGCTTTCGTCTCCGGAAGGTGTCCGCATTAACCAAGCATCAAGGTTAATGAGACATTTTCAACGGCATGTTCATGCGTCTCATGCCGGAGTCTCGCGTTGCGTCGAAATAGCCGTTCCCGTGGCAAGCTGCGCTTCTTGCTTCAAAACTGGAGTTCACCCGCGCTCTTCGGCGTTTGCGGGTGGCTGATGTCACCGACGATGGCGTCCCATGCTGACCTTGCTGCTCTGCTTGCCGGCCTCGACCAGGGGCGGGAGAACTGGCGCATGGTTTTGACCAATTCGCCGGCAGGGTCGATCCATCAGGTGGAACTGACCTTTGCTGATCCTGTCGCGACAGGCACGATCGCCGCCGGCGCAGGCATGGTTCTGCCCGACGGCCGCAAGGTCGCCTTCATGGCGAAGGACAAGGGACATGAGGCGACGCCGGACGAAGACCGCGTCAATCGTCCATCTAAGAAGGGCCGCGTCGTTGCCGTCGAAAAGGTGCAGCCGCCAAAGGATTTCTCCGCCGGGTCTGTCCTCCACAGAACGCGCTTGCTCTTTCAGCCCACCTTTGACCTGAAGGATAAGTCGGCTTTCGTGAAGCCGAAGATCAAGGGCAAGGAAATCCAGATCGCGACCAACTTCTATAAAAAGGAACCGCCCCAGCCGGATCGCGGCGTCTCGCCCATGCTGGCTGGCGTCGTGACCAACGCAAAGGCCGACGTGCTGGCGACGGCCTATGCACCGGCCGCGCCTGATTATTCCCGTCAATCACCGTTCGATTCGATTCTGACCGACAAGGCCGACGACGGCCGCTTCGTGCCGCAAATTGGTCCGCGTGACCACGCCTGGGCTGCAAGCATCTTGGCGCCGTCGGTATTCTCGGCCGCCGAGCAGCAGTGCCTGGCATCCGGCATCTATTTCGAAGCGCGTGGCGAAACGGTGAAGGGGCAGGCCGCCGTTGCCCAAGTCATTCTCAATCGCGTCCGCAATCCGGCTTACCCGAAGACGATCTGCGGCGTCGTCTACCAGAACGAGGACTGGCGCAACCGATGCCAGTTCTCCTTTGCCTGCGATAACGTCAAGGATCGGGTGAACTCGCAGTATCACTGGAGAATCGCCCGCGAAGTTGCGATGGCGGTTACCGCCGGCAAGATCTGGCTCCCGCAGGTTGGCTCCGCCACGCATTATCATGCTGTCTACGTTCGTCCGAAATGGGCGAAGACCATGGAGAAGGTCGGCCGCATCGGCCTGCACGTCTTCTATCGCACCTACGGCGGCGGCTGGAGCTAACGGAAAAGCGGATCCTGGCGCGATTTCGCGTCTCATCGCCACACACAAAAGCGGATTCGTTCGGTCGATTTTGGCCTTGTGCGCCAAGATCGGTCTAAGCGTATGTTTTCTATTGCCTATTTTATGGCTGGACATCGGCCGCTCACGCCTTGACTATGCTTTTTGCTAAAACTATGTTGCGCGCGACTTCAGAACGGGCCGAAAGGTTCTCAAACCTTGGGGTCGTTGTCCGGAAAACCGGGGTAGCGGGATCGCGGACAGCGGCTGGAGGAGGAGAACGCGATGGCGGATGACCGCGAGGAAAGTCTTGAGAAGCGTCGTGCGCAACTGGAAGCGAAGCTCGCAACCAAGCGCGTAGAGGCGGGGAAGGAAGAGGCTATCGAAGCCAGCGCCGAAGCGAGCCGCAAAGGCTATGCCGAGGCGATGAAGCTTTCGAGCGAGTTCATCTCCGCAATCGTCGTCGGCGCCGTTCTTGGCTATCTCCTTGACCGTTTTGTCGGCACGGCGCCTTGGGGATTGATTGTTCTTCTTCTTCTTGGATTTTGTGCCGGCGTGTTGAACGTTCTGCGCGCTGCGGGGAAGGTTGCAAAGCCTGATCCCGCCGAGCGCCAGAATGGTGGAAAATAGGGCAGAGCGCTCCAGCGTTCGATCCAGTGCAATAATCCCGTCTCGCGCGGGCTAAAAGATAGAGAGAACAAGCGGTGTCTAACGATCCGACCCATCAGTTCCTGATCCAGAAGATTGTGCCGATCGAAGTCGGCGGAATTGATTTCTCGTTTACGAATGCATCGCTCTTCATGGCGGCTTCCGCCGCCGTTGCCGCTGGGTTCCTCTATTTCTCGACGTCGAATCGGGCGATCGTGCCGGGCCGCTCCCAGTCGGTTGCGGAGATGTCCTACGAGTTTATTGCCAACATGCTGAAGGAAGGCGCCGGATCCAAGGGGATGAAGTTCTTCCCGTTGGTCTTCTCGCTCTTCATGTTCGTGTTGACGGCAAACCTGCTCGGAATGTTCCCGTACTTCTTTACGGTTACCAGCCAGATCATCGTCACCTTCGCGCTGGCATTGCTCGTTATCGGTACGGTTCTCGTCTACGGCTTCTACAAGCATGGCTTCCATTTCCTGAATGTCTTTGTCCCGTCGGGGGTTCCTGGCATTCTTCTGCCGCTCGTTGTGTCGATCGAAATCATTTCCTTCCTGTCCCGCCCGATTTCGCTCTCCGTTCGTCTTTTCGCCAACATGCTGGCTGGTCACATCACCCTGAAAGTGTTCGCAGGCTTCGTCGCCTCGCTCGGAGCACTGGGTGCGGTCGGCATCGGTGGCGCCGTTCTTCCTCTGATCATGACGGTCGCCCTGACCGGTCTCGAGTTCCTCGTCGCCTTCCTCCAGGCTTACGTCTTTGCGGTGCTGACTTGCATGTACCTCAACGACGCGATCCATCCGGGTGGCCACTAAGGGATACCGACATTGACGTCCCTCGGGCGTCAGTCAATTCGCCGCAACACAACCAT
The DNA here is from genome assembly GCF_014197575.1 of Rhizobium sp. BK538. Taxonomy (NCBI): domain Bacteria; kingdom Pseudomonadati; phylum Pseudomonadota; class Alphaproteobacteria; order Hyphomicrobiales; family Rhizobiaceae; genus Rhizobium; species Rhizobium sp. BK538. The sequence goes on along the minus strand of NZ_JACIFT010000006.1, from coordinate 174,518 downwards.
TTCAAAGGAGTTCAACATGGAAGCGGAAGCAGCAAAGTTCATCGGTGCAGGTCTGGCTTGCTTTGGTATGGCCGGTACGGCTCTCGGCCTCGGCAACATCTTCGGCAGCTACCTGTCCGGCGCTCTGCGCAACCCGTCTGCTGCTGACAGCCAGTTCGGCCGTCTGGTTTTCGGCTTCGCCGTTACGGAAGCTCTGGGCATCTTCTCGCTGCTCGTCGCTCTCCTCCTGCTCTTCGCCGTTTAATACAGGCGCATTGAAGGATCACGGCCTGCAGTCCGCATGCCGTGATCCTTTGCATTTGCAGTACACCTGGAGGTGAGCATGTTTTTTGTGACCCCGGCTTACGCCGAAGAGGCCCCGGCGGGAACCGCAGAAACTGGTGCAGACACGCATGCCGCCCCGGCAGCAGGCGATGTCCACACCGAGACCGGCGTACCAGCCGAGCATCATGGTGGCGGCGTATTCCCGCCTTTCGATTCGACGACTTACGCCTCGCAGCTGCTTTGGCTGGCGATTACGTTCGTCGTCTTTTACGTGCTCATGCAAAAGGTCATCACGCCGCGCATCGGCGGTATCCTCGAGCAGCGCCACAATCGCATCTCGCAGGACCTCGATGAGGCAAGCCGCCTGAAGGCGGAAGCCGACGCCGACGTTGCCGCTTATGAAGCCGAATTGGCTGCTGCTCGCGCCAAGTCGAACTCGATCGGCACTGCCGCTCGCGACGCTGCCAAGCTGAAGGCGGAAGCCGACCGCAAGGCCGTTGAAGCAGGCCTGGCCGAAAAGCTCAAGGCTGCGGAAGGCCGCATCGCAGACATCAAGGCGAAGGCATTCGCTGACGTCGGTACCATCGCGGAAGAAACCGCAACGGCTGTGGTGGAACAGCTGATCGGCACCTCGGCAAAGGCAGATGTTGCCGCTGCGGTCGCTGACATAAAAAAGGGGGCTTGATCGATGGAATTTGCACTCGACGCAACATTCTTCGCATTCGTTGGCCTTGTTCTATTCCTGGCGCTGGTTGTTTACCTCAAGGTTCCCGGCATGATGGCAAAGTCGCTTGACGACCGTGCAGATCAGATCCGCAACGAGCTCTCGGAAGCTAAGCGTCTGCGCGAAGAGGCCCAGCATCTGCTGGCTGAGTATCAGCGCAAGCGTAAGGAAGCCGAAGCCGAAGCTGCACACATCGTTGCTGCAGCCGAGCGCGAAGCCGAAATGCTGACCGCCGAAGCCAAGAAGAAGACGGAAGAATTCGTCGCGAACCGCACCGCGGTTTCCGAACAGAAGATCAAGCAGGCAGAGGCCGATGCGATGAAGGCGGTTCGTTCCGCTGCCGTCGATCTGGCGATCGCTGCGGCCGAAAACGTCCTGGCGAAGAAGGCGGACACGAAGGTTCAGTCCGAGCTCTTCAGCGACGCTGTCAGCCACGTCAAGAGCCGCCTCAACTGAGGTGAGCAACAGCTTCTGAAAAGAAGGCCCCGCATTGCGGGGCTTTTCTGTTTGTGCGCACATGTGCGTCTCCGGAGCACATCGGGGATTGAATGTTGGGAGAAGGCAGTGGTGACCGGCCGTTCCGCCGTGGCGACCTGGTGTGGCGTTGCGCCCGCCCGTGGAGCGGGAGCGTGCAGGCGCTTCTGGCGCATCTGCAGGCGCACGGTTTCGATACTGCACCGAGGCCGGCCGGTCTCGACGCGGATTGGGAGCGTGTCACCTTTCTCCCGGGAAAGATTGCGGACATTGAGCGGGATGCCGAGATGCAATCCGCTCCAGCACTTCTATCGGCGGCAGGCTGGCTGCGCCGCTACCACGACTGTACCGCGCCGATCGCCGCCAACTGGGCGAAGCGAACATGGCAACTGCCGCCACGCGAGCCACTGGATGTGATCTGCCATGGCGATTTCGCGCCTTACAACATCGTCCTGAGAGACGGCAAACTCGCGGGAGTGATCGACTTCGAGACTGCGCATCCGGGTTCCCGGATATGGGATTTGGCCTATGCGATCTATCGCTGGGCGCCGCTCTCTTCGGCAATCGTCGCACATGAACTCTCCCGTATAGAGAGGCAGATCGAAAGGGCGCGTGTCTTCCTGGAAGAATATGGGCTGAACAGCGAGCTTCGCGCTACGGCAGTCGACGGCATCATCACGCGGCTCGAAGCCCTCGTTTCCTTCATGGAGACCGAAGCTTCAAAGGGATCGGCGAAGTATCAGCGCAACATCGAGGAAGGGCATGACCGGCTCTACCGGCAGGACATCGCCTATATCCAACGCCACAGGGAGCAGATCGTAGCGGGCGTCTCGAGTCTGACCTGACGTCATTCGCCGTCGACAAACGCGCCTTTTTTCAGCGGACTGAACGTCATCCTATGCAGCGAGCAGGGGCCGTGTTTTTCGATGCCGGCCCGGTGCTGCGCGGTGCCATAGCCTGCATGCGCGGCAAAGCCGTAAGCCGGGAACGTGCTGTCGGCGCGTGCCATCATTCGGTCCCGCGTCACCTTGGCAACGATCGAGGCGGCAGCGATGGACACGGAGCGTGCGTCACCCTTGACGACCGCCTGCCCGGGGCAGGCAAGACCGGGTGGAACGTCGAGCCCGTCGGTCAGGACATAGCTTGCAGGAATCGACAGGCCACAGATGGCGCGGCGCATGGCATCGAGGCTCGCCTTGCGGATATCCGTCTCGTCGATGCGCGTCGAGCTTGAGGAGGCAATAGACACCGTCGCCGTTGCGAGGATCTGCACGAAGAGCTCCTCGCGCTTCTGTGCTGAAAGCTGCTTCGAATCGTTCAGCCCATCAGGAATGCGTTTGGGATCGAGAATGACAGCGGCCGCCACGACGGGGCCGGCGAGAGGTCCGCGCCCCGCCTCATCGGCGCCGGCGACCGGCCAGTGGCCGGCCTTGCGCGCCTTCAGTTCCAGCCGGAAATCCGGCACGAGAGGGACATCTTCGAAAAGCATGGGAGAATCGGGTGACGTGCGACGTTTCATGCGGCTGAACCTCGCACGCCAACCCGATTTCCTGCAAGTCCCCGGATCAGGGCGGCGGGCCGGGGACTTGAGCGCGGAAGGGCAGGGCGACCATCCGCGAAACTCAAACATCAAAGCAGCGAGAGTTGAACGCCGCTGCCATCGGGCGGAACGAACAGGTCGTCCCGCAGTGGCATGCTGCGTCGGGTCATACCGAGCCGTTTCGTCGCCATTTCAAAGCGGCGCGCAATCTGCCAGGCATAGGGTCCAGCACCTTTCATTCGCTTGCCGAACTCGGCGTCGTAATCCTTGCCGCCGCGCATCGAGCGAACCAGCGACATGACGTGGCGGTAGCGGTCAGGATAATTTTGCAGCAGCCAGTCGCGAAACAGCGGTGACACTTCGAGCGGCAGGCGCAGGATCACATAACCCGCTTCCGCAGCGCCAGCGGCGTGAGCCGAGTCCAGAATGCGCTCCAGTTCATGATCGTTGAGCGCCGGAATCATCGGGGCAGCCATCACCGATGTCTGGATACCTGCCTCGGAGAGCGCGCGGATGGCCTCCAGCCGACGCGTCGGCGTCGAGGCGCGCGGCTCCATGGTTCGCGCCAGCTTTCGGTCGAGCGTCGTCACCGACAGCGAAACACGGACAAGGTTCCTCTCCGCCATCGCCGAGAGAATGTCGATGTCGCGCATGATCATTGCCGACTTGGTTACGATCGAAACCGGATGGTTCGCCTTCTCAAGCACCTCGAGGATCTGCCGCATGATGCGCCATTCCTTCTCGATTGGCTGGTAGGGATCGGTGTTGGTGCCGATCGCGATCACGCGCGGCTTATAGCCGGGCTTCGCCAATTCGCGCTCCAGAAGCTTCGCCGCATCCGGTTTGGCAAAGAGCTTTGCTTCGAAGTCGAGGCCGGCCGAAAGCCCCATATAGGCATGCGTCGGCCGCGCGAAGCAGTAGATGCAGCCATGCTCACAGCCACGATAGGGATTGATCGAGCGGTCGAAGGGAATGTCCGGCGATTCATTGCGGGTGATGGCCGTACGGGGCTTTTCGATCTGAACCTCGGTCTTGAAGGGAGGTAGGTCCTCAAGGTTCTGCCAGCCGTCGTCGAAAGTCTCACGGCGCAACGGCTCGAAGCGCCCGCTCGGATTGAGTCCGGCTGCGCGTCCCCGGCGGCGGTCGACATCGATCCGCAGGCCGGCAGATACGATCATCGCATCGGCAATATCTGCCGTATTGGCAGGCGCGAATGCGGCCTGCCCTGCAAGGGGCTGCTCGTTCATCGGATTCTCCGCTGGCGGAAGCGTTGCTTCCATCCGTTTTGATGATTAAATTCCTATCGGCAAAATGAGAACAATGCAAGAACAAAATGAGGAAAGTGCCGCTGGCAAATTTTTGTGCGGCGCTCTATGAATAGGCAATGTTGACTGTTGTACTCGAATGCCGGGATCAGGAACCTGAACTGGCGCAGACGTTATCGGTGTTGGTTGCAGGCGCGGTGGAGGGGCTCGTCAGCGATGTCGTAGTGCTTGACCACGACTCAAGGGATGGGACCTCAAGGGTGGCCGATGCCGCCGGCTGCCGGTTTCATTCGCAATGGGATATCAAGGATATAGTGCGCTCGGCGCGGGGCGAGTGGCTGCTTTTCGTCGAGCCGGGAGCGCGGCCACAGACGGGCTGGATCGACGAGATTGCCGAGTACATGGCGCTAAACAAGTTGCCGGCGCGCTTCACTGCCTCGCGGGGATATCGACGGCCCTTCCTGCAGCGCATCGGCCGTGCCTCGTCGCCGCTCGAGCTTGGACTTCTCCTTCCCAAGAAGCAGGCGATGGCCACGGCAAGAAGCGGTATGCGCCTTTCCGAATTCGCGAAAGGGCAGAAGCTGCGCAAGCTTTCCAGCGAACTGATTCCATCATGGGTCGCGCGCGCCGCCCGATAGCAAACGCGTGCTGGTCCTTCGACCTCTCCGCAAAAGATGGCGCCCGATACAATTTTGCGCTATAATTCCTGCATGGCGCCGCCCGAGCGCCTCGCTTCGTGACGGTCGACCATGGAATGCCGTTAGACGGCAGAACAGGTCAGCGGAAGTCTCCTCTTCTGCCGGTTTCCGGCAAAAGGAGGTGCGTCATGAAACGCAATATGATCCGCGGCCTGTTGTCGGCCGTCATATTGGCGACATCGATGATCGCGCATCCGCATTCGGCAGCATCGCAGATGATGCGCAGTTGCGCAGGCCGATCCGAGGTCGTTAATTTCCTCGACAAGAACTTTGCCGAAAAACTGACGGCAGTCGGATTGGTCAACCAGAACGCCATGCTTGAGGTCTATGCCGCGCAGAGCGGCACGTGGACGCTGCTCATCACGGATGTTCGCGGCGTAAGCTGCATCCTGCTGTCGGGTGATAGCTGGGAGACGATGCCTACTCTTCCGGGCATTGGGACATAGCGCTGCAGGTTTGCATTTTTCTGCCGAAGCAGTCCGTTACTTGCCCCCGCCGCGCTTCAGATGCTCATCGAGGCGCGGCATGATCTCCACGAAATTACAGGGCAAGTGGCGGTAGTCGAGCTGGGCTTTCAGGATGCCGTCCCAGGCATCCTTGCAGGCGCCGGGCGAGCCGGGCAGCGCGAAGATAAAGGTCGCGTTGGCAACTCCCGCCGTGGCGCGTGATTGAATCGTCGACGTGCCGATCTTGTCGTAGGAGATACGGTGGAACACCTCCGAAAAGCCATCCATCTTCTTCTCGAAAAGCGGTTCCAGCGCATCCGGCGTAACGTCGCGGCCGGTAAAGCCTGTTCCGCCGGTGGTGATCACGACGTCGATATCGTCGCGCTCGGTCCAGGCCTTCACACGCGAAGCGATTGCCTGTCGGTCGTCGGGGACGATCGCGCGGTCGACCAACCGGTGACCCGCCTCCGTGATCCTGGAAACCAACGTATCGCCGGAACGGTCATCGGCGAGCGTCCGTGTGTCCGAGACCGTCAGCACGGCAATGCCGACAGGGATGAAGGAACGCGTTTCATCCAGTCTTGGCATCATGCCCTCCAGCGATCGTTTCCGTTGCTTCGAAATACCAGTCCGGTCGCTCGCTGTGAAGCGCTGCGACCGCGTCCTCAGCCGCTGCAAGCGTATCGAAGATGCCGTAGCAGGTCGCGCCCGAACCAGACATGCGAACAAGGGAAGCGCCTTGCTTCTTGAGCATCGCCGAGATCTCGGTAATTTCGGGCAGCAGGTCCCGAGCGACCGGCTCAAGGTCATTGCGCATCGAGCCTATCGTCTCGACCCAGGTGGAACGGGGTGTCATGTCGAGTGCCGGATTGGTCTTGATCGCCAGCTTCCGGAAAACCTCGGGCGTCGATACGCCTTTCAACGGGTTTGCCAGTATCATGGCAAAGGCCGGCATGTTGTCGACAGGCGTGATCTCTTCGCCAATGCCGCGCGCGATCAGTGGTCTGCTCGCCAGGCACATGGGCACGTCGGCACCGAGCCGGACGGCGATCGCCTCGATGGTCGCATTCGAAAACGAGACGTTCCAGAGCCGCATCAGACCGCGAAGCGTCGCTGCCGCATCGGCCGATCCGCCGCCGATTCCGGATGCAATCGGCAGGTTCTTCTGGAGATGGATGCGAACCGCGGGAGCAAAGCCACCCTCGCAAGTGATCGTGTCGCGCAGAATGTCCCGCGCCTTCAGGACAAGATTGTCGTCGCGGTCGTCGACGAGCGCCTCGGCGAAGTGCCCTGAGATCGCGAACTCGTCGTCCTCCGCCGGCCTAAATTCCAAGCGGTCGCCAAGCCGGGTGAAGGTCACCAGCATATCGAGCAGATGGTAGCCGTCGGACCTCTGGCCCGTCACATGCAGGGCCAGATTGATTTTTGCCGGAGCGTCCTCGATGACAGCTACGTCATCGCGCAACCTCGTCGCAGGCATCGCCTATCAGGACTTCTTGTCCGTGGGCTTCGGTTCGACCGGGGCCGGATCCGGCTGCTTCTTGTCGGCGGCCTTGGAGTTGTCCGTATCCTGCGGCAAGCCGTTGGCGATCTTTTCCTTGATCTTCGGGATCTCGGAAGCCTCAGGCTCAGAGCCGAGAGCGCGGTTCCACTGGTAGACAGCTTCGAGCTTGCGGCCGACACGCCAGTAGGCATCGCCCAGATGGTCGTTGATCGTCGCATCGCCGGCCTTGATCTGCGCTGCCTTCTCCAGCTCCTCCACCGCATCGTCGAAGCGGTTCAGCCGGAAATAGGCCCAACCCAGAGAGTCGATGATATAGCCGTCATCCGGACGCAGATCGACCGCCTTCTTGATCATCCCCAGCCCCTCATCGAGGTTCCGGTTCATGTCGATCCAGGAGTAGCCAAGGTAGTTCAGAACCTGTGGCTGGTCGGGGTTGAGTTCCAGCGCCTTGCGGAAATTCGGCTCGGCCTGGTCCCATTTCTTCAGGCGCTCATAGGCAATGCCACGCTGGAAGAAGACCGTCCATGCGCCCTTGCCCGGCAGCGGGCCGAGGACTTCGACGGCCTTGTCGTAGTTGTCGGCCATGGCGGCGTAATCCTTCGCATCCGACAGCACACTGCCGTAGGCGAGGTAGCTGCGAACGTCTTTTGGATCAGAGGCGATCAGGCTTTGAAGGTGCTTGCGCGCTTCTTCCACCTTGCCGCCCTGCGCAAGGGCAAGACCGAGCTGCAGCTCGGAGATGCGGCGCATCGGCGAGGTCTCCGGCACCTGCTTGTAGAGCGCAATCGCGCGGTCCATCTGCTCCTGCTTCTCGGCAATGCCGCCGAGCATGACGAGTGTATCGGCGCTATCCGGATCCAGCGTCTTGGCTGTCTGCAGGTAGAGCGAGACAATATCCTCGGCGCCATCGCGGTTCAGCGCGCCCCCGATGGAGAACAGCACGCCCGCAGCGCCCTGTTTGGCGGTCTGAATCTGCTGCTCCTGCTTCTCGCCCTTTTCGATGCTCTGGCGCAATGCGTTCAGCGGCGCGTAGTTCGGCAGCAGGTTGTCGCCGACGGAGATCGCGTCGAGTGCCTTTTGCTTGTTGCCCTGCGAGGCTTCCAGTCGAGCGAGAGCCATGACGGCGCGCATGAAGGTATCGGGAGCCGTCGCGCCGCCGTCCCTGTCGAGCACGGCGTCGTTGAGGTTCTGGCGAGCCGCCCTTACGTCGCCGTTCACAATCGCGATCGCGCCGGCATTGTAGGATTTGAAGATGCCGACCCAATCCGGCCCCTTCATCTTCTGAACCATGGCGAGCGCATCCTTGCCACGGCCGGCGCCGACACGAGCCCAGGCAGCGAGCAGATCGTTCATCATCCGGTCGAGATCGTTCGGGCCGGTATATTTCAGAAGTGATTCAGCTGTCTTGTACTCGCCGCGGCGAATGGCATCCATGCTGCGCACGATGGTCGTGATGCGCTCGACCGTCGGGTCGCCTTTCAGGTCGTTGGCATATTTCACGCCATCCTTGATGTCGCCGTTCAGAAGTAGCGAGATCATCAGTCGCTGGCGAATCTCCGGATTTCCCGGCTCGATCTGCAACGCCTTCTTGTAGAGCTCAATCGCCGTCTCGTAATCGTGATCGACATCGGCCGTCCGGGCAGCCAAAAATGCGCCGGAGAAGCTCGTGACGCTATCCGGATCGAAGATCACCGTGGCGGCATCGTCCTTCTTGGCCGTCTCTTCGGCATTCACGCCGCCGAGCGCTGCCAGCGATAGGACCGCTGCCATGGCTGCGCTCGAAAGAAGACGGAAGGCAAGTTTTTGCCGCATTAGAAAACCTCTCTTGTCGGGCAGCCGGCCTCGTCCGACTGCAAAATCAGTTGAAATGACTGACTCACAACAGGATGGCTTTTTTGAAGCGGCCCTGCAATAAATTCAGCCCGCGATCAGTGACCGTCGATTAATTGACGCGCTCAATGCAGAAGTCGATGACTTCCATCAGGGCCGACTTCCATGCCGTCTCGGGAAGCGGCGCGAGCGCATCGCGTGCAATCGTGCCGTAGTGAACCGCCCGGGCAATGGTGTCGTTCAGCGTGCCGTACTTGGCAATCAGGCCAAGCGCCCTTTCGAGGTTCTGGTCGCTGCTCTCGCCGCCTTCAATGGCCTGTCGCCAGAAAGCGCGCTCTTCCTCGGTGCCGCGGCGATAGGCGAGGATCACCGGGAGCGTGATCTTGCCCTCGCGGAAGTCGTCGCCGACATTCTTGCCGAGATCGGCTGCCTTGCCACCGTAGTCCAGCGCGTCGTCGACGAGCTGGAAGGCTAGGCCGAGATTCATGCCGTAGGACTTCAGCGCGTTGCGGCCGGATTTGCCGGCATCGGCGACGATCGGGCCGACTTCCGCGGCGGCGGCAAATAACGCCGCGGTCTTCGCGCGGATGACTGCGAGGTAGTCGTCCTCGGTCGTTTCCATGTTCTTAGCGACGGAGAGCTGCAGCACTTCTCCTTCGGCGATCACGCAAGCCGCCGAGGAGAGCACATCGAGCGCATCGAGCGAGCCGACATCGACCATCATGCGGAACGCCTGGCCGAGCAGGAAGTCGCCGACGAGCACGCTCGCCTGGTTGCCCCAGATCATCCGGGCGGTGGACTTTCCGCGGCGAAGGTCGCTCTCGTCAACCACATCGTCATGCAGCAGCGTCGCGGTGTGCATGAACTCGACTGATGTCGCAAGCTTGATGTGGTTCTCGCCCTTGTAGCCGAACAGCGCGGCCGACGCCAAAGTCAGCATCGGACGGAGACGCTTGCCGCCGGACGAGATGAGATGGTTGGCCACCTCCGGGATCATCTGGACATCGGAACCGGCCTTGGAGAGGATAAGCTGGTTCACCCGTTGCATGTCCGCCTTAGTCAAATCGACCAGCGGCTTGACGGATGCCAGTTTGTTTTTGCTTTCTTCAAGCGGTATGACCACGCCCAACGACCCGGACTCCTGTTAAATTATTGAGTTGGACAATAGAAAGGGGCGATTGGCGCGGCAAGGGGTGAATTGTCGCGTCGCGCAAATTTGAAAGGGATTTTCCGGCAAATGCATGAACTTATTCGCGCCAATGATCCCGTGTTGCTCTCCTACGCGGAGAGCCTGCTGAAGGATGCGGGGATCCACTGCTTCATCGCCGATCAAGGCATGAGCGTTCTGGAAGGGTCGCTGGACATGTTGCAGCGCCGGCTGCTTGTCGATGACGAGGAGGCAGATCGGGCACGGCGGATCCTCGCGGATGCCGGGCTCGGCGACGAACTGCGCGCTCCCAAGTGAGCCTGAGATGACGGGAGATGTTGCCGAGACGATCGACGCTTTTCATCGGGGGCTGTTCCATGTGGTACAGCCGAAGGGCAGGGGGCATCGCTCCGGCATGGATGCAATGCTGCTAGCTGCGCTTGTGGCCGACGACCGTCCGATCAAGGTCGCGGATCTCGGTGCCGGCGCAGGTGCCGCCGGCTTGGCCGTCGCGTCGCGGCTGCCGGCCGCCGAAGTCGTGCTCTTCGAGCGCTCCGCCGAGATGGCCGACTATGCGCGCCGCAGCGTCCTCCTGCCTGAAAATGCCTATCTGGCGGGCCGCGTTTCCGTCGTCGAGGCGGATGTGACGCTAAGGGCGAAGGCGCGCAACGAAGCCGGTCTCCCCGACGAGAGCTTTCATCACGTCATCATGAACCCGCCGTTCAACGATGCGGGCGATCGCCGCACACCCGATGCCTTGAAGGCGGAGGCACACGCGATGACGGAAGGAACGTTCGAAAGCTGGGTGCGGACGGCCGGGGCGATCATGATCCCCGGCGGGCAATTGTCCCTGATCGCGCGGCCGGAATCGATTGCGGAAATCATCGATGCCTGCGGACGCCGTTTCGGCGGCATCGAAGTCACCGCGATCCATCCGCGCGAGGGCGAGAACGCCGTGCGTATCCTCGTCACGGCCATAAAAGGGTCGCGCGCGCGGCTTTCGCTGCGCGCGCCACTCATCATGCACGAGGAGGGGACGCATAAATTCTCCCCCTTCGTTGACGATCTCAACAATGGCCGGGCGGCCTATGCCAGGCGCTAGCCGGTGACAAAGTCGAACAGCAGCTTGACATTGAGACCGGCAATCAGGACTGCAATCACATAGGCGATTGCGCTTAGCCAGCGCGGGGCGACCAGCGCGCCCATCTTCGCCTTGCTCGCCGTAAACATCACGAGCGGGAAGACGGCGAAGGAAAGCTGCAGGCTGAGCACGACCTGGGTCAGGATCAGCAGTTCCGCCGTACCCTTGTCGCCATACCAGATCGTGACGAAGGCGGCCGGAACAATGGCGATCGCACGTGTGATCAGGCGACGAACCCACGGTTGAAGCCGGATCTTCAGGAAGCCTTCCATGACGATCTGGCCGGCAAGCGTTGCCGTAACCGTCGAGTTCAGGCCGCAGCACAGGAGTGCGATGCCGAAGAGTGTTGGAGCGATTGCCAGGCCAAGCAACGGTGCGAGCAACGAAGATGCCTCGCCCAATTCCACGACGTCCGTCTTGCCGTTCGCATGGAAGGCAGCCGCCGCAAGGATCAGGATCGATGCATTGATCAGGAGCGCAAAGCAGAGCGCTATGGTCGAGTCGATCGTCGCGTAGGTCAGCGCTTGGCGCTTTTCCGGCACCGTGTGGCCGTAAGCGCGGGTCTGGACGATGCCCGAGTGCAGGTAGAGATTGTGCGGCATCACGGTGGCGCCGAGAATGCCGAGCGCGAGATAGAGCATCTCAGGGTTGGAAACGATCTCGGTCGTCGGGAAGAAGCCCCGGATCACCGCACCCCATTCCGGGTCGGCAAGGAAGATCTGCACGCCAAAGCACACGGCGATGATGGCGAGCAGGGCGATCACGAAAGCTTCCACCCAGCGGAAGCCGATCTTCTGCAGATAGAGGATGAGGAACACGTCGAGCGACGTGATAAGCACGCCGAGCTCAAGCGGGATGCCGAAGAGCAGATTGAGGCCGATCGCCGTGCCGATCACTTCGGCGATGTCGGTCGCGATGATGGCGATTTCGGCAAACGCCCACAGCGGAATGGAGACGTACTTCGGGTAGGCGTCACGGCAGGCCTGTGCAAGGTCGCGGCCGGACGCGATGGCGAGGCGCGCGCAGAGCGACTGCAAGACGATCGCCATCAGGTTGGACAGGAGGGCGACGGTCAGCAGCGCATAGCCGAACTTCGAACCGCCGGCGAGCGAAGTCGCCCAGTTGCCGGGATCCATATAGCCGACGGCCACCATGTAGCCGGGCCCGAGGAACGCGGCAATGCGCCGCCAGCGCGTCCCATGTTTCTGCGTCTGGATTGAGCGGTAGACATCGGAAAGCGATGCCTCTTCGCGCTCGTGTCGCCAGCCGGCCTTTGTGTTCGTATTTACGATGTCCATGCAATTTCGCCCTTTTTACCAGTAAGAGCAGTATGTCTGATTGGAATGATAATGCAAGTCATTCGCAATAAGATTTGTGAATGGGAGATGTTTTCTGCAGCGACCATTGCGTTTGTCGCTCCGTTGCATACATGGAAGACGTTTGCTGATGTCGCCGCAAAGGATGGAAAATGGCCGGATTTTTGAAGAGGTTGCTGCCGAAGCGTTTCCGCAAGGAAGGTGTGGTGATCCCCGTGGTTCGACTTCACGGCCCGATCATGAGCGGCGGAAGCCAGTTCCGGCCCACTCTCAATCTCGCCGCTGCGGCGCAGGTCCTGGAGAAGGCCTTTACCTTCAAGGATGCGCCGGCGGTTGCGATCTCGCTCAATTCGCCGGGTGGCTCCCCGGTGCAATCGCGGCTCGTCTTTACCCGCATCCGCGAACTCGCACGTGAAAAGCAGAAGAAGGTTCTTGTCTTCATAGAAGATGTTGCGGCATCCGGTGGCTACATGATCGCGCTTGCTGGCGACGAAATCATTGCCGACCCCACTTCCATCGTCGGCTCGATCGGCGTCGTCTCCGGTGGCTTCGGTTTCCCGGAGCTGCTGAAGAAGATCGGGGTGGAACGCCGCGTCTATACTGCGGGGGAAAACAAGGTGATCCTTGATCCATTCCAGCCCGAGAAGGAAAAGGATATCGAATACCTGAAGACCCTGCAGCTGGAGATCCATCAGGTCTTCATCTCCATGGTTCGCGAACGACGTGCCGGCAAACTGAAGAACGACGATGTGGTGTTCTCCGGGCTCTTCTGGACGGGCACGCGCGGCCTCGAACTCGGCCTGATCGACGGCCTCGGCGACATGCGCCAGGAATTGAAGCGCCGCTATGGGGCCAAAACCAAACTCGAGCTGGTGATGCCTGCGCGCGGTCTTTTCGGAAGGCGCATTCCCGGTATATCGTCAGCCAACTTGGAAGGTGCCGGATCCGGTCTCGCGATCGGACTTGTCGAGGCCGCCGAGGAGAAGGCATTGTGGAGTCGATACGGGCTGTGAGGGATTAAAAGGCTGGCATCATGCCGCAACTGATAATCATTGTCGTGCTGGTGGTTGGCGCCTGGCTTCTCTACCGTCGCTTCATTGCTGATGCAAAGCGGCTCGCCGAGCGATCCCGCCGTGCCGAGAAGGAGCGCCAGACGGGTGCCATCGGCACACTTGTCAAGGATCCGGTTACGGGCGAATACCATCTGAAAAAGGACGAGGACGAGTAGAGCCGCAAAAGCCTTGACCCATCTGGCGCGTCGTGGCACCTGTCCGCGCACTTTTGTACGAATTCGGAAGCCGTTCCATGTCTGCAGCAATCCCCGACCACATGAACCCGAAGCGCTCGTTCCAGGCGCTGATCCTCACGCTTCACAATTATTGGGCGGACAAGGGTTGTGCGGTGCTGCAGCCCTACGACATGGAAGTTGGCGCCGGTACGTTCCACCCGGCAACGACGCTACGTGCGCTCGGCCCCAAGCCATGGAAAGCTGCCTACGTGCAACCGTCGCGCCGCCCGTCGGACGGCCGCTATGGCGAGAACCCGAACCGCCTGCAGCACTATTACCAGTATCAGGTCCTCCTGAAGCCGAACCCGCCGAACCTGCAGGAGCTCTATCTCGGCTCGCTCGCGGCGATCGGCCTCGATCCGCTGCTGCATGACATCCGTTTCGTCGAGGATGACTGGGAAAGCCCGACGCTCGGCGCCTGGGGTCTTGGCTGGGAGTGCTGGTGCGACGGCATGGAAGTGTCGCAGTTCACTTATTTCCAGCAGGTCTGCGGCATCGAATGCTCGCCTGTCTCGGGCGAGTTGACCTACGGCCTTGAGCGCCTTGCGATGTACGTCCAGGGCGTCGACAATGTCTACGACCTGAACTTCAACGGTCGCGAGGGCGACGAGAAGATCAGTTACGGCGACGTCTTCCTACAGGCGGAGCAGGAATATTCCCGCCACAATTTTGAGTACGCCAACACGGAAATGCTGCACCGGCACTTCATCGACGCCGAGAAGGAATGCCAGGCGCTCCTCGCGGCCGGCGCGCCGGGCGACAGCGATAACCAGAAGCTGCACAAGTGCGTCTTCCCGGCCTACGACCAGTGCATCAAGGCAAGCCATGTCTTCAATCTGTTGGATGCCCGCGGTGTGATCTCGGTTACCGAGCGTCAGAGCTACATTCTGCGCGTACGGACGCTCGCCAAGGCCTGCGGCGAGGCCTTCCTAATGACGGATGCAGGTGGGGTGAATCTGGCGAAAACTGCCGCTTGAAGGGCGGCAGTCAGTGGCGATCGTCGCTTCTGGCCTCGACACGGCGCTCCACCGGGCGCGCCATTTTCTGGACAAAGAAGTACGAAGCGATGGCCAGCATGTTGAGGAGGAAAAGTACTGCGCCATGGTCTGAATGATCCTCGTCGCAAGTTTCTCGGGCACGTTTGTTTCAACCGTGCAAGATGAAAATTGGGACGTCGGCCGGCGCGACGGTATCGTGATTTTTCGCTACCCTTGTCTTTGATTGTCCCGAAGAGACCGGAAATGCGGGATGACAATCTGCGGTAACGCGCATAGTCTCCCGGCATACTTTCGGTCGTTGCGGGGGATTCGTGATGTATATTATTCTTGGCCTTGTCGTTCTGGCCGCGCTTTATGCCGTCTTCATTTACAACGGCCTCGTTCGCGCACGGCAGATGTCTGAGGAAGCCTGGTCCGGCATTGATGTGCAGCTGAAGCGCCGCGCCGACCTGATCCCCAATCTCATCGAGACGGTCAAGGGCTATGCCGCGCACGAGAAGACGACGCTCGAAGAGGTCGTTGCCCTCCGCAACAAGGCCCAATCAGTTCCAGCAGGCGATGTCGCCGGTCGCGCCCAGGCGGAAGGCCTGCTTGGCCAGGCGCTCGGCCGTGTGTTGGCTCTCGCCGAAGCCTATCCCGACCTGAAGGCGAACGAGAATTTCCGCGAGCTGCAGACCTCGCTCGAGACGATGGAAAGCGAAATCCAGATGGCCCGCCGCTACTACAATGGCGCGGCTCGTGATCTGAACGTCAAGGTCGAGAGCTTCCCGTCCAATCTGGTCGCCGGCCAGTTCGGTTTCCAGAAGCGCGAGTATTTCGAGATCACCAACGAAGCGGATCGCGCCATTCCGACGGTAAAGTTCTGACATCCGCCATTTGCCTTTGCGTAAAAGCTGCTATGAGCAGGGCATGATCGTGGCTGGAAACGGCCTTCGCGCAAAGACGGAAAAGACAAGGTTATGAGTAAAGAGAAGCTCACCATCATCCCACCGGACAAGCCGCTGACAGGCCGCGCCGTCCCCCCCGGCTCGAAGTCGATCACCAACCGCGCGCTGCTTCTGGCAGGTCTCGCCAAGGGTACCAGCCGCCTGACCGGCGCTTTGAAGAGCGATGACACCCGCTATATGGCCGACGCTCTCCGCGGCATGGGCGTGATCATCGAGGAGCCGGATGACACGAGCTTCGTCGTCACGGGCAGCGGCAAGCTGCTGCCGCCACAGGTGCCGCTCTTCCTCGGCAACGCCGGAACGGCGACGCGCTTCCTGACGGCCGCTGCCGCCCTGGTGGATGGCACGGTTGTCGTCGATGGTGACCAACACATGCGCAAGCGCCCGATCGGCCCGCTCGTCGATGCGCTGCGTTCGCTTGGCATCGAAGCATCGACCGAAACCGGCTGCCCGCCCGTTACCGTCAAGGGCACCGGCCGTTTCGAAGCGAGCCGCATCCAGATCGATGGAGGCCTGTCGAGCCAGTATGTCTCGGCGCTCCTGATGATGGCCGCCGGCGGCGACAAGCCGGTGACGATCGAGTTACTTGGCGAGGATATCGGCGCGCTCGGCTACATCGATCTGACGACGGCGGCGATGCGCACCTTTGGCGCCAAGGTCGAGAAGACCAGCCCGGTGACCTGGCGCGTCGAGCCGACCGGCTACACCGCGGCCGACTTTGTGGTCGAGCCGGACGCCTCGGCCGCGACCTACCTCTGGGCGGCGGAAGTGCTGACGTCAGGCAAGATCGACCTCGGCGTTGCGAACGGCGCGTTCACGCAGCCGGATGCGAAGGCCTATGACCTGATCGCCAAGTTCCCGCATCTTCCGGCCGTCATCGACGGTTCGCAGATGCAGGATGCGGTTCCGACCCTTGCCGTTCTTGCGGCTTTCAACGAGACGCCGGTTCGTTTCGTCGGCATCGCCAATCTGCGCGTCAAGGAATGCGATCGCATTCGAGCGGTCTCGACGGGCCTCACGCAGATCCGTCAGGATCTGGCGCGCGAGGAAGGCGATGACCTGATCGTCCAGTCCGATCCGGATCTCGCCGGACAGCGCCTGCCGGCCAACATCGACACCTTCGCCGATCACCGCATCGCCATGAGCTTTGCGCTCGCCGGCCTAAAGATCGCCGGCATCACGATCCTTGATCCGGACTGCGTTGGCAAAACCTTCCCTGCCTACTGGCGGACGCTGGCACGGCTTGGTGTGACCTATGCCGACGAGGGCTGACACTATCTGACGCGGCCGGGACGCCGCAGGCGAGGGGTATGATGATCCGACGGCTTTCCGGCCTCTGCTTCGTTCTGTTTCTGATGCTTGCGGCGCGTGGCGCCATCGCTGCGGAGGTGATTAACGCTTTCGCGTCAAACATCGCGCTTGAGAAGAGCGGGGCGATGACGGTGACGGAGACGATCACCGTCAATGCCGAAGGCAATCGTATCCGGCGCGGCATCTTTCGCGATTTTCCGCTGACCTATCAGGATGAAGAAGGCCGCCTCCGCCGCGTCGACTTCGACGTTATCTCGGTCAAGCGCGATGGTCGCGACGAGCCTTGGCATACCGAGTCCATCAGTGGCGGTATCCGCATCTATGCCGGCTCGGAAGACGTCACAGTCAGCTATGGCCGCCACGAATACGTCTTCACCTACCGCACCAATCGCCAGATCCGCTACTTCGACAATCACGATGAGCTCTACTGGAATGTTACCGGCAACGGCTGGATCTTCCCGATCCTGACGGCGACGGCGACGGTCAACCTTCCTGACGGCGTCAGCGCGACCGACACTGCTTTTTTCACTGGCCCGCGGGGGGCGACGGACAGGAATGCAAGCGTTTCCGGGGGCGGCGGCCGACTGCTGTTTTCGACGACCCGGCCGCTCAATGCAGGCGAAGGGCTGACGATTGCCGTCAAGATGCCGAAGGGCTCGATCGATCCGCCGAGCGCCGACGACACACGGCGCTGGTGGCTGAGCGACAACCGCGACTACTTCCTCGGCTTCGGTGGCCTTCTCCTCGTCTTCCTCTACTATACGCGTTCTTGGCTGAAGGTCGGCCGCGATCCGGCCCGCGGCGTGCTGGTGCCGCGCTGGGACCCGCCCGACGGCATCTCGCCGGCACTGGTGAACTATATCGACAATCGCGGTTTCTCCGGGCAGGGCTGGACGGCGCTGTCGGCCACGGCCCTCAATCTGGCGGTGCGCGGCTATGTGGTACTGGAAGACCTCAAGAACGCGATCATCATCCGCCGCACCGACAAGCCGGTCGGTAAGGAGAAGCTTGAGGCCGGCGAAACGAGCCTGCTGAATGCCGTCGGCGCCAAGGGCTCCCTGACGATTGACGAGGCCAACGGAACGAAGGTGAAGTCGGCGGGGGACAGTTTCCGGGCCGCCATTGAGCGCGAGCACCGCGGCAAATACTACAACGCGAATACCGGCTACACGACGGGCGGTATCGCACTCAGCGCCGCCTCGTTGGTGGCCCTCTTCGTCTTTGGCACGCTGGAGCCGGAGACCATCGCTTTGATGATCATTCCGATCGTCGTTGTCGTCTTTATTTCCGTCTTCGTTGCCGGCTTTGCCAAGTCGTTCCGCCCCGGCAGGTCGCTCGGCGCGAAGATCATGTCCGTGATCGCCATCGGTATCGCCACCTTTGTCGGCTTCAGCATCGTGTCGTCTCTGGCCTTGGCGCTGTTCTCGTCGCTGGTCGAACTCCACGAGACGCCGATGCTGTTTGCCATCGGCGGCGTCATCCTGCTGAACCTCCTCTACGTCTTCATCATGGGTGCGCCGACCCCGCTCGGGGCCAAGCTGATGGATGGTATCGACGGCCTGCGTCAGTACATGACGCTGGCTGAGAAGGACCGCATGAACATGGCGGGGGCGCCCGAGATGTCGCCGCAGCATTTCGAGAAGCTCTTGCCCTATGCTGTCGCGCTCGGCGTCGAAAAGCCCTGGTCGCGCGCCTTCGAGACCTGGCTTGCCGCGGCAGCAGCGGGAGTAGCCGCGGCCGCCTACGCCCCATCCTGGTATTCCGGCAATTTCGGCAGTGGCAATTTCTCCGATCGCATCGGCGGCTTCTCCTCATCGATGGCCTCGACGATTGCTTCCACGATCCCGGCACCGCCCTCCAGTTCGTCCTCCGGTTTTTCCGGCGGCGGTTCCTCGGGCGGCTTCTCCGGTGGCGGCGGTGGCGGTGGTGGTGGCGGCGGCTGGTAAGGCTTCTTGCTCAAGCATTCCTGCTTGACCTTTCGGCGCTCTCCCCTTAACCGCCAGACGGAAACGTGAAAGGGACGGGCATGAAGGTTCTGTTGATCGGATCGGGCGGACGCGAGCACGCATTGGCCTGGAAGCTGGCGCAATCGCCTGCCATGACGGACTTCTACGCCGCTCCGGGCAATCCGGGCATTGCCGAGCACGCGACAATGGTTGCCGTCGATGTCGACGACCATGATGCCGTCATTGCCTTCTGCAAGGGCAAGGCGATCGATTTCGTCGTCGTCGGCCCGGAAGCACCGCTCGTGGCGGGCATAGCCGACAAGCTGCGCGCCGAAGGCTTTCCCGTCTTCGGCCCGTCGGCGGCCGCGGCTCAGCTCGAGGGCTCGAAGGGCTTCACCAAGGATATCTGCGCCCGCTACGACATCCCTACCGGTGCCTATCGGCGCTTCAACAATGCGCCGAAGGCCAAGGCCTATATCCGCGAGCAGGGCGCCCCAATCGTCGTCAAGGCCGATGGCCTTGCTGCCGGCAAGGGCGTGACCGTCGCCATGACCGTCGATGAAGCGCTCGCCGCCGTCGACGACTGCTTCGAGGGTGCCTTCGGTGCGGCGGGTGCCGAGGTCGTCATCGAAGCCTATCTTGATGGTGAGGAAGCGAGCTTCTTCTGCCTCTGTGACGGCAAGCACGTCCTGCCGCTCGCAACCGCCCAGGATCACAAGCGGGTAGGCGAGGGTGACACCGGCCCGAACACCGGCGGCATGGGCGCCTATTCGCCGGCACCCGTGATGACGGCCGACATGGTCGAACGCACGATGAAGGAAATCATCGAACCAACCATGCGCGGCATGGCCGAAAGCGGCTATCCCTTCTCCGGCGTCTTCTTCGCCGGCCTGATGATAACCGCCAAGGGTCCCGAGCTCATCGAATACAATGTCCGCTTCGGCGATCCCGAATGCCAGGTGCTGATGATGCGACTGAAGAGCGATCTTCTGCCGCTCCTGTTTGCCACCGCCAATGGCACGCTCGATCAGGTGTCCGCCGAATGGACGGACGATCCGGCCCTGACTGTCGTGATGGCATCGAAGGGCTATCCGGGCTCCTACGATAAGAACACGCCGATCCGCCATATCCCGGACGCGGGCGAGAGCGTCAAGGTGTTTCATGCCGGTACGGCGCTGAAGGACGGTGCGCTGGTTGCAACCGGCGGGCGGGTGCTCAACGTCACTGCCACGGGCAAGACGGTCGGCGAGGCGCAGACGCGCGCCTACGCGCTGCTCGATAAGGTCGATTGGGACAACGGCTTCTGCCGCCGCGATATCGGCTGGCGTGCGATCGAACGCGAAAAAAACGTTCAGTAGATCTGCCACCAACTTGCTTTTGTTTAGCGAGGCCTCCTTGGCGGTCGGTCGGAAACGACGCTCGGTCGAGCAGCGCCTGTAGGGCTTGCCTCATGTCGCCCGCAGGATAGTTCCATTGGCCGACGACGATGGAACCAAGCGGATGCATGCTGAACTTAAATCGTGTAACGACGCCAAAGTTTCCACCGCCGCCGCGGATGCTCCAGAAGAGTTCAGGGTCGGACGTTGCGCTTGTCCAAATGATGCCTCCAGCCGCGGTCGCGATTTCCGCGCCCAGCAAGCTGTCGATGGTAAGGCCGTATCTCCTGCTGGCCCATCCCATGCCTCCACCCCGGGGTCAGACCTACCACACCTGTATGCGAGATCACGCCAGGCAACCTTCAGGAACTGTCGCGCGATCGAGATCGCCAAGGAGTGCCCCGCCGCCTACCTCGATCGTGCGCGTATCTCGATCGATGGCGATCGCGGTTAGCTCCGACAGATCGAGAACAAGTCCCGCATCGCAGGTTGAGAATCCCGGAAGACTGTGGCCGCCGCCGCGCACCGCAAGCAGGGCGCGAGATGCAGCAGCTGCGTGCACGGCCTTCTGGACGTCATCCACACTCTGCGGGCGGACGATCGCCGCAGGCCGCCGATCGGCGACACCATTCCATACTTTGCGATAGCGATCATAATCCTCATGGTCCGCCGTGATGATCGGGCAGCGGTGCCCCAATAAGGAAAGCTCCCTCAGCAATAAGTTGGACATGTTGCGTCCCTCGACGCTCGCACAACCTCTAGCACATCCTGATCCGATCCAGAAACATCCTGCGATCGAAAAGCTGGAAGCCTGCAATGTGTCGAGATGGTTTCGCGACGCTTCATGTGAGCCGGTAGAGCGCTCGGGCTTTTGTGCGCAGAAGCGGTCACAGGCGGCATTTGCTACCGAACAGCGCGAAAAGGCGTGAGCAAAACGCGAAATCGGGTCAGTTCCCTAAATTTTTACCCTTTCCCCTGACGGGATGGAAACAAAGGCGCGCTAGTCTCTTCTCAACGTGAGACGGAGTGTTCCATGCGTCAGGTCTTCTTTGCTGCGATAGCTGTGTTTGCCGCGGGTTCCGCCTGCGCCTCTTCGATCGAGGTGGTCGGCAAGGACACGCGCACCAATGGCGGGAGCATCAGCCAGGAAAGCTGCCAAAGTTGCCCGCCGCTCGAATCTGTCGAGCGCAAGAAGGACTACACCGTCCCGACCCTCACACCCGGCTCGCTGCAATCCTCTGAGATTCGCGACGTGAACGGCGAGAAGAAGCTCTATCGCACCGAAGGCTGGATGGGCGGGTCACCCGTCGTTTTCGTAACCAAGGCTCCGGCCGTGTCCATGACGGCCGCTACACAGCCGTCAGACAACATCGACCGCGCCTCGACGACGGCTGCGGTCATCGGTGGCGACGTCAAGCCGATCGCGGCAGGCGTGGCAGATGCGCCGAAGGAACAAACGGCCCCGCTCGACGTTTCCAAGTTTGAACTTCGGTTCTGATCTCCAGTTCCCTGCCCCAGCCTGACCAAAGTTTCGGTCGACCGGGTCCACCCCTCGCGGGGGATAAAATGCGTCCCTGAGAGAAGCGGGGACGCATTTTTCGTCTCTAATGGGCCTTGCCGGCTGGTGTGCCTCCAAAGGTCGGCGCAAGCAGATGCGCAAGGGCCTGCAATCCTGTCGAAACGTTCACCCGCCGCAGATAGTGCTGAGTGCCCTGCGCCTCCGCAACGGCGGATGCTCCAACCTCGCCTTCGATAGCCGTCTGTTCTGGAACTGGCTCAGGCGGAGGGGAGTAGATACGTCCCTGATCGAGGGAAAGGATGGTCAGCGTCGTTATCATGGCCGTCACCCACTTGCAGTTTTGCTGTGGGAAGCAGTCTCTGCCGGATGAGCCATTCCGGTCCTGAAACGCTCAAGGAAAAGTTCCGAAACGATCCGAAACTAGGATCAGGCCCCTAGCGTTCCGGGACACCCGCTATTCTCAGCCCGTCAAGGACGGCAGCGATGCGATCCGGATATTTGCCCGCTTGACCGGCGCGGATGCGTTCAATCGTGATATCAGGCGTCCGTCGTTTCAAGGCCGCGACGTGCCGCTGGGCTTCCTCCATGCGCCCGAGATGCGCGCTCGCAGCAATGAGCACCCATAGAGTTGGCTCGAAATTCGCATTGCTGGCTAGCGCTCTTGAAGCCCAGGCCAGGGCCTGGTCGTACTCACCGAGGACGATATGGGCGTGAGCGATGCCGCAGAGTGAGAAGTGCGCGCCTCGGTCGCCAGGCGTCAGGCGGTTGGCCCTGTGGAAGTGGCTGAGCGCATCGCTGACATTGCCGCAATGAAGATGTCCGACGCCCGCCCTTACGACGGCCATCGGATTGTTGGGATTGGATTCGGCCGCCGCTTGCAGAACCGCGAGACCCCAATCGTAATCCTTCACCGTCTGCATCAAGGCGACGCCGCAATGGGCCATGACCATGGCATCGCCGGCGCCGTGCTCCAGAGCCCGCCGCGCCAGTGCGCCACATGCCTGCACATCGTCCTCGGTGAGCGCTGGCCAGCCCATCGTGTAGCGATGCTCGAGCGCCCATGTCGCATGGGCAAGCAGCTGCGCATTGTTGGGCTCGGCGGCGAGCCCCTGCATGAGAAGGGCATAGGCGGCCGCATTGTCGCCTTCGATTTCGGTCGAGATCTTGGCCAGGGCCTGCAGGTAGATGTCGTAGGTGGCCACGCTTCCGGGCCGTTCGCGCCGTGATCGCTCGATCTCGGCCGTTTGGATCAGTGGTTCGATCAGCATTGCGACGCTGTCGGTGATGCGATCCTGAAAGTCGAATATCTCGTCCAGAGTACCATCGAAAGTCTGCGCCCATATGTGCGTGCTGCTCTGGCGCTCGACAAGCTCAGCCACGATACGCAGCCGATTGCCGGATTGTCGGATGCTGCCTTCGAGCACGTAGCCGACGCCGAGTTCGGCGGCGATCTTGCGCACATCCATTGCACTGCCCTTGTAGGCAAAAGAGCAGTCCCGGGCGACCACGGCAAAGCTTCGGAACCGGCTTAGTGCCGCAATGATGTCATCGACGATCCCATCGGCAAAATAGTCCTGCCTTGGATCGCCGCTGAGATTGCTGAAGGGGAGGACAGCGAGTGTCGGCCGCAATTCTGGGGCGGTCGCAGCGGCTTTCGCCTCCGCATTCGTCCGGATGAAACGGTAGCCGACGCGCGGCACCGTAGCGATCCATTCCTGTCCGTCGGGTGCAGGGCCAAGCGCCTTGCGCAACGCCGCGACCTGCACGGTCAGGTTGCTCTCCTCGACGGCAATTCCGGGCCAGACACGCTCCATCAACACATCCTTGGAAACAATGCTCCCACGGGCTTCAAGCAACGCTTCAAGAAGGGCGATGCCACGTTGGCCGAGCGCGACGGCGCGCCCGTTCCGCAGCAGGCGGCAGCCGGGATCGAGAACAAATTCACCGAAGGCATGCAAAGCCTCAACCATGCCGGAAATATAGCTTAACGACCGCCAGCGGAAAACTGGAGAACATGCTCTGGCGTGTGCGTTTCAACCTGCGGACGCGCAACTGACGCGAAATTTCCGCTATCCTTCGGGCCATCATCACTTGGAAATTGGCAATTCCTTCACTCTAACTCCAACGTATAGGGGCGCATTTTTCTGTTTGTATTTGTTCACAAACTTCCCGATTTCATCATCATGGAAACATGTAGAGACTGGTTAAGCATTCCTTAGAATAAACTGACCATTTTTAGCGCCGACCGGTAGCCGCATGTCAATTTCGCAGCAGTAAGAGGGGGTGGCCAATCAGCCCTCGTATACGCGGTAGGAAACCGCGCCGGATATCCCAACCGAGCTCTGTTGCGAGGCATGATGAAGAATTTGAAGATTTCCAGACAGCTTATTTTGCTGGTCGTTGGCCTGATGGTAGCGTTTGCAATCGGAATCACCATCCAGGTTCGCTCCTCGGTCAATGCGATCTATAAGGAACGCTATGATATGCTGCGTTCTGAGGTTCAGTCCGCGGTCTCCGTTCTCAAGCAGTACCAGGCGAAGGTGACCGCCGGCGCAATGACCCAGGAAGAGGCCCAGAAGCAGGCCTACGCTACGCTCAACGGCATGAAATACGACCCCGATGGTTACTTCTTCGGCTATAGCTACGACATCCAGATGATGTTCCACTACGATGCCTCGAAGGTTGGGCAGTTCAACAAGGGGCAGCCGGACAGCAAAGGCAAGCTCTATCGCGAAGAACTGGTCAAGCTTGGGCAGCAGGGCGGCGGTCTCGTCGAATACTACTCCACAGCGAAGCCCGGCCAGCCGGCCGGAGATTTTCGCAAGACGGCATATGCATTGGCCTTCGACCCCTGGAAGGTCGTCGTCGTCACCGGCGTCTACATGGATGATCTCGATGCCCAAGTCGATGACACGATCCTGGCCGCATTGGCTAGCAGCATCGTCCTACTCTTCGTCGCCATTGTGGCTGCCTACCTGGTCATCCGCGGCATTTCAAACCCCTTGAAGGACGTTCACAATGCCCTGCAATCGGTGGCTGATGAGGACGTCTCGATCAAAATCCCGCACACCGACATGAACAACGAAGTCGGCATGATGGCCAAGGCGACGCAGTCTCTGCAGCAGAAGGTCAGGGAGCGCCACGCCATGTCCGAGCGCGAGGCCGCCCAGCAGATGGCCCTCGACGGCGAGCGCGAAAGCAGTCAGCGCTTGCAGCGCGAGGAAGCGGTCGCCCAGAACCACGTCGTCTCGACCATCGGTCAGGCGCTGGAGCAGATTGCCCATGGCGACCTGACGGTCCGTTGCGCCGATCTCGGCCAGAAGTACGCTGCCCTCCGCGAGAACTTCAACGATGCGCTCGGGCATCTCGAAGTCGCGATGGCCAAAGTGAGCGCCAAGGGCGGCGACATCGCCGTCAGCAAGGAAGAGATCCGCCGTGCCTCCAACGATCTGTCGCAGCGCACCGAACGCCAGGCCGCGAGCCTGGAGGAGACTTCGGCAGCGCTCGACGAGTTGACCGTCGCAGTCCGCCAGACCGCTGACGGCGCCCATGAAGCCAGCAAGCGCGTTCATGCCGTCAGCACGGAAGCGAGCCGCAGCGATGCGGTGGTCTCCGAAGCGATCGAAGCGATGAGCGGCATCGAAAAGTCGTCTGCCGAAATCGGCAAGATTATCGGCGTCATCGACGAAATCGCCTTCCAGACGAACCTGCTGGCGCTGAACGCTGGCGTCGAAGCTGCACGCGCCGGCGAATCCGGCAAGGGCTTTGCGGTCGTCGCTCAGGAAGTTCGCGAACTGGCACAGCGCTCGGCCGCCGCGGCCAAGGAGATCAAGGATCAGATCGCCCGTTCGTCCGGTCAGGTCGATCACGGCGTCCGCCTGGTCGGCGAAGCCGGTGAGGCACTGAAGCGCATCTCCGACCAGATCAAGGCCGCCAACGAGATCGTCGCCAAGATCGCCCATAGCGCCTCCGAGCAGGATACGACATTGCGTTCGATCTCGTCCTCGATGAACCAGCTCGATGCCGCGACCCAGCAGAACGCCGCGATGGCGGAGGAGACTACTGCATCGGCTGAGTCGCTCGCCAACGATACAGACGAGCTCCTCAACCTGATCCGCGGCTTCCGTGTCGGCGGCGGCAACGATTATGCCGCGCAGGTTCGCCGCGCCGCCTGAAGTCAAGGACCAAACGAGAAAACGGCCGTCGGAGCGATTCGGCGGCCGTTTTGCGTAAGGGGAGCTATCGGGTCTTTCAGTCGCCCGTCGTTGCCTCGTCCGCAGCGAGCCGCGCGATAAGCGCCTCGATATCGCGATCAGAGTAGACGCCAATGCCGGCCTGCTTCAGGAGCGCCGCTGTCACGCCATTCCCTGCGAGCCTGTGCCCGGAGAACGTGCCGTCATAGACGAAGCCCGAGCCACAAGAAGGGCTGCCGTCGATCAGCAGCGCATAGCGGCAGCCGGTCTGGGTCGCGATCGCCAGGGCGTTCTCGGCGGCCTGCCTGAACTCGTCCGTCACATTGCCACCGGTGATCTCGACGACGCGGGCGTTGCCGGCAAGCACATCCTCGCCCGCAGCCCCACCGTCGATTTCGGCCGGCGGGCGCGGCACCGGCATTCCGGCAGACATCTCGGGACAGATGGTTACCAGCCTGCCTTCCTCGATCCACTGCGCTATCGCAGGGTGAGCGAGCGGCTTCGATTTGCCGTCATAGCGGACGGGATGGCCCATGAGGCAGGCACTGACGAGAATCTTCTCCATGGCTTTGGAATAACCCCAAGGACGTGATAGTTCCAGTCCGCCATCGAACGTGAGGAAGGGGAAAAGGGTGCAGCGAAGGATTCGCGCGGACAGGGCATGACCGATCTTGCGGTCTATTCCGGCCTTTTCCTGGTGGCTTTTGCGGCAGCAACGATCTTCCCGATGCAGTCGGAAGCCGGCCTCGTCGGCCTCGTCCTCACCGGGCAGTATCCGGTCCTCGCGCTGATCGTGGTGGCGACAACAGGCAACGTTCTCGGCTCGACCGTCAACTGGCTGCTCGGCGTCGGCATCGAACGATTTCGCGACAAGCGCTGGTTTCCGGTCAGCCAGCCTGCGCTCGACAAAGCGCAGCGCTGGTATCACCGCTATGGCAAGTGGTCTCTGCTTCTGAGCTGGATGCCGATCATCGGCGATCCCATCACCATCGTTGCCGGTGTTTTGCGCGAACCGTTCCCGATGTTCCTGCTGCTCGTGACTATCGCGAAGACCGTTCGTTACGACGTTCTCGCTGCCGCCACTCTCGGGGTGATGAGCTGACGCGGGCAGAATTCCATCCTTGGTTCAGAATCTGAACAAGGAGGAAATTCTGCAAATGACGCCGGATCTTAAGGTGCCATCCGCACGTCACATCAGATGCGCGGGCGCGCCTTAGCCCGAGATTTTCGAGAAGTCGGCGACCGTACCGGTTGCCTCGCGGATCAGACGCAGGAGCGCCAATCGGTTGGCGCGAATGGCGGCGTCCTCGTCGTTAACAAGCACGTCGTCGAAGAAGCGGTCGACCGGCGCGCGCAGCCTGGAGAGCGCTTCCATGGCCGAGCGGAAGTCTTCCTTGTCCACGGCTGCCGAAGCCTCGGCCGAGGCCTTGTTGATCGCGGCGAAGAGCTCCTTCTCAGCGGCGAGCCGGAACAGGTTTTCCGAAACGCCGTCGGCGATCACCGTGCCCTTCTTCTCCTCGGCGGCCAGAATCTGCGTGGCGCGCTTGGTGCCGACCAGAAGGTTCTTGCCGTCCTCCGACGTGATGAAGGCGGTCAGCGCCTCGACGCGACGGGCAATCATCAAGAGATCGTCGGCCTCGAGCGTAACCACGGCATCGATGAGGTCATAGCGCGCGCCCTGATCGCGAAGGTAGACCTTCAGGCGGTCATGGAAGAAGGAGAGGAGGTCGAGTTCGCGTGACGATTCGCTTTCAGCAACACCAAGTGAGACAAGGTCGTCCCCGTCTTGGAGCGTCGTACTTGCAGCTTTCGTCACGCCGAGATCGCTATCAATCCGCGCGATATGCGACGCAATCGGCGTCAGCAGCGGAATGCGGACCTTGCGCTCGAGCAGGATGCGGATAACGCCGAGCGCTGCGCGACGAAGCGCGAAGGGATCCTTCGAGCCCGTCGGCTTCTCGTCGATGGCCCAGAAGCCGGTCAGCGTGTCGAGCTTGTCGGCGAGCGCGACAGTGATCGCAACCTTGTCCTCCGGAACGCGGTCGGTTGGACCCATCGGCTTCCAGTGGTCCTCAATCGCTGTTGCCACCGATGCATCCTCGCCCTGGAGTGCCGCATAGCGGCGGCCCATCAGGCCCTGCAGTTCCGGAAACTCGCCAACCGCCTCAGTGCGAAGATCCGCCTTGGCAAGCACTGCTGCCCGGTCGACCAGCTTGTAGTCGGCGCCGATCTGCATCACGAGCTTGGCCGCCAGTGCGCGAATGCGCTCCACGCGCGCGCCCTGCGTTCCAAGCTTGGCATGGAACGTCACGTTGAGCGCGTCGAGCTTGGCCATGCGCTGGTCGAGCGGCTTGGAAAGGTCGAGGTTGAACTTTGCGGCCGAAGCCTCCAGCGTTTCCAGATCCGGCAGATCGCCCTGGTCGCGCTTCCAGAAGTGCAGCGCGTCGGAAAGGCGAGCGCGTACGACCTTGCCGTTGCCGTGGATGATCTCCTTGCCGCCGTCGCTCGCCTGGATGTTCGAAACGAGGATGAACTTGCTGGAAAGCGTGTCGCCGCCGACTGGGCGCGTCACGAAGCACTTCTGGTTCGTCTTGATGGTGAGCCGGATGATATCGGCCGGGATCGAGAGGTAATCTTCCTCGAAGCTTCCCATCAGCACCAGCGGCCACTCGACGAGGCCGGAGACCTCTTCCAGCAGCCCCTCGTCCTCGACCAGTTCCAGGCCGCTCGCAAAGGCGATGTCGCGGGCATCGTGCAGGATGATGTCCTTGCGGCGATCGGCGTCGAGAATGACTTTCGCCTTTTCGAGATTGGCGACGTAGTCGTCGAAGCGCTTGACGGTGATGGCCTCAGGCGCATGGAAGCGATGACCATAGGTCACGTTTGAGGCAACGATGCCGTCGATTGAAAACGGAACGACGGCCGTTTCCTCGTGCTCTGTGCCGAAGGTGCAGATAATCGACTGCAACGGACGGACCCAGCGCAGCGAGCCGGGCTGAGCAGAGGCCGCGCCCCAGCGCATCGGCTTCGGCCAGGGGAAATCGCGGATGATCCCAGGCATGACATCGCTGATAATCTCTTCGGCGGCGCGGCCTGGCTTGGAGATAACGGCGATGTAGAAGTCGCCCTTCTTCGGATCGCTCTGAACCTGCGCCTCGGAAATGGAGGAAAGGCCGGCGCCGCGCAGGAAGCCTTCGATCGCCTTCTCGTTGGCGTCTGTGCGGGGCCCCTTCTTCTCTTCGCGCACATCGGCGGAGCGCGCCGTCAGGCCGCGGATGTCGAGCGTTAGCCGGCGCGGTGTCCAGTATTCGCGCACACCCTCGTAGGAAAGTCCTGCCTCGACAAGCGCATCGGTCACGAGCTTCTTCAGGTCGCCGGCAGCCTTGCGCTGCAGGCGGGCCGGGATCTCTTCGGAGCGGAGTTCTAGGAGCAGATCTGGCATGTCACTTTCCTTGCCTTCTCTGGGGAAGGCGCCACAAAGGCGGGGCTAAAAACGGTCGCCTCTGCTAGCAAAGAATGCCGCATCTGCACAACCGCAAAAACGGCTGCCAGCCGTGCTATGTTGCTGTGGATAGGGACGTCGGGCATTGCCTTGTCGTTTTTCGCCGCTATGGTCCCGCAACTTTTGTAAAACGTAGGAATTCTCATGGCCGCTGATCTCCGCTCGCTCGCCGCTGTCATCTCGTCCGAAATCAATGCCCGGCCGGACCAGGCAAAGGCAGCGATCGAGCTGCTCGACGAGGGCGCGACCGTGCCCTTCATTGCGCGCTACCGCAAGGAAGTGACGGGCGGGTTGGACGATACGCAGCTGCGCAATCTGGCGGAGCGGCTGGTCTATCTGCGCGAACTGGAAGCGCGCCGCGACACCATCGTCGAATCCATCACCGGCCAGGGCAAGATGACCGAGGAACTGCTCCGCAAGATCACCGGTGCCGCCACCAAGGCCGAGCTGGAAGATCTCTATCTCCCTTATAAGCCAAAGCGCCGCACCCGTGCAGAGATCGCCCGCGAGCGTGGCCTCGGGCCGCTGGCGGAAGCAATCCTTGCAGACCGCTCAAAGGAGCCTGCCACGCTGGCGGAAGGCTACATCACAGCCGATGTGCCCGATGTGAAGACGGCACTCGAAGGCGCGCGTGATATCGTCGCTGAAGGCATCGCCGAAAATGCGGACCTCCTCGGCAAGCTGCGTGCCCATATGCGCAGTGCGGCTTTGCTGAAGGCCAAGGTGGTGGACGGCAAGCAGGCGACAGGCGAGAAGTTCTCGGACTATTTCGACCATTCCGAACGCTGGGCCACTGTCCCCGGCCATCGCGCGCTCGCCATGCTGCGCGGCTGGAACGAGGAAGTGCTGACACTGACGATCGAGGCCGATGTCGAAGCCGCCTCGCCCAATAAGCCGGTCGAGCGCATGATCGCGACCGCCTACGAGATCGCAGCGAGCCGCCCCGGCGACCGCTGGCTGATGGAGGTGGCGAGCTGGACCTGGCGCGTCAAGCTCTCCATGTCGCTGTCGCTCGACTTGATGCGCGAGCTTCGCGAGCGCGCCGAAGAAGAGGCGATCCACGTCTTCGCCCGCAACCTCAAGGATCTGCTGCTGGCAGCACCCGCCGGTTCGCGCCCGACGATGGGCCTCGATCCAGGCATCCGCACTGGCGTCAAGGTCGCTGTCACCGATGCGACCGGCAAGGTGGTTGCGACGTCCACCGTCTATCCGTTTCAGCCGAGAAACGACGTGCGCGGCGCGCAGTTGGAACTCGCTTCCCTGATCCGCAAGCACAATGTCGAGCTGATCTCGATTGGCAACGGGACCGGGAGCCGCGAGACCGAGAAGCTGGTGGCCGACATGCTCGCCGAGCTGCCGGGTGCCAAACCGACCAAGGTGATCGTCTCGGAAGCCGGTGCCTCGGTCTATTCCGCCTCGGAAACGGCAGCGTTGGAGTTCCCCAACCTCGACGTCTCGTTGCGCGGTGCCGTCTCCATCGCCCGGCGCCTGCAGGATCCACTGGCGGAGCTCGTCAAGATCGAGCCGAAATCGATCGGTGTCGGCCAGTATCAGCACGACGTCGACCAACAAAAGCTGTCGCGCTCGCTCGACGCCGTTGTCGAAGATGCGGTGAATGCCGTCGGCGTCGATCTCAACACTGCCTCCGCGCCGCTGCTGTCGCGCGTCTCGGGCCTGGGTACCTCGATTGCCGACGCGATCGTCAAGCACCGCGACAGCGAAGGCCGCTTCGAGACGCGCCGCGATCTCCTGAAGGTCGCGCGCCTCGGCCAGCGCACCTTCGAGCAATGCGCCGGCTTCTTGCGCATTCGTGATGGCAAGGAGCCGCTCGACGCCTCCTCGGTCCACCCGGAAGCCTATGGCGTCGCCAAGAAGATCGTCGCTGCTTGCGGCCGCGACCTTCGCTCGCTGATGGGCGACAGCGCGGTGCTGAAAGCCGTCGATCCGCGGCAGTTCATCGACGAGAAATTCGGTCTGCCGACGGTGAAGGACATTCTCGCCGAGTTGGAAAAGCCCGGCCGCGACCCGCGCCCGAGCTTCAAGACCGCGACCTTCGCCGAAGGCGTCCACGAGATCTCGGATCTCAAGCCCGGCATGATGCTGGAAGGCACGGTTACCAACGTTGCGGCCTTTGGCGCTTTTGTCGACATAGGCGTCCATCAGGACGGATTGGTTCACGTTTCCCAGCTCGCCGATCGCTTCGTCAAAGATCCTCACGAAGTTGCGAAAGCTGGCGATGTCGTGAAGGTTCGCGTCGTGGAGGTCGATGCGAAGCGCAAGCGCATCGGTCTGTCGATGAGAAAGGACGACGGTTCTCAACCTTCGGCGCCGCGTGGCGAGTCGCGTGGAAATCAGCCGGTTCGCGGTCAGAACGACCGACGCTCAGCCCCGGCAAAACCGGAGAGCCAAGGTGCCTTTGGAGCTGCACTGGCCGAGGCCATGAAGCGAAAATAAGCGCTTAGCAGTAATATTTGCAAAAATGTCACACTTCGGAGGTCATGTCGCCGGGGTGCGAATTATGGCGCTTGTAAGGCGGATGAGAGATACTAAGTTGATCTGACTATCCTGTCACATTGCGAGGCCTTGTTCATGGCGTCGGCTTTCTTATCGATCGTCAAAAAACTCATCCGCAAGGGTAATCTGAAGCTCACTCTCGCCAATGGCGAGACGCATATAGTTGGCGACGGCACTGGTGATCTGGTTGTTGTTCGCGTTGCCGACGAGGAGGCGGAGAAGTTGATCCGCCGCGACCCCACCCTAAAGCTCGGCGAAATGTACATGGAGGGCCGGTTCATTCTTGAACGCGGCAGCATCTACGATTTCCTGGAGATGGTGAAACAGAACACCACCAACGAAATCTTCGATATCCCGATGGCGGCCCTCCTGATCAGCCGCATCGCTCTTCAACAGTTGAAAAGCCGTCTGCCGGTCAATCGCAACAAACGCAACGTGGCGCACCACTACGATCTGTCCGAAAGGCTGTTCGAACTCTTCCTCGACGAGGATTGGCAGTATTCCTGCGCCTACTACAACCCACCGGGCATCAGCCTGGAGGAGGCACAGGTTGCCAAGAAGCGCCACATCGCCGCCAAGCTCCTGCTAGAACCGAACCAGCGCGTGCTTGAGATCGGCTCCGGCTGGGGCGGCATGGGTATGTATCTGGCCGAAGCCGCGCCCGGCCTTCATGTCACCGGCATCACGCTTAGTGAAGAGCAATTGAAGATCTCGCGCGAGCGTTCGAAACAGCGCGGTCTTGCCGACCGTGTCCGCTTCGATCTGCAGGACTACCGGACGATGACCGGTCAGAAGTTCGATCGCATCGTCTCGGTCGGCATGTTCGAGCATGTCGGCATCGGCAACTTCGACAAGTACTTCAAGAAAGTGCACGAGTTGCTGGCCGATGACGGCGTCATGCTGCTGCATTCCATTGCCCGACCGAAGCCAAGCTTCGCGACCAACGCCTTCATCGAGAAGTATATCTTTCCGCAAGGCTACATTCCCTCGATCGGAGAGACGATCCCCGTGATCGAGAAGGCCGGTCTTCTGGTGCGCGATGTTGAAGTGCTGCCGCTTCACTACGCCCAAACGCTCCGCCATTGGCGCGAGCGTTTCGTCGCCCACAAGGCGGAAGCCGTCGCCCTGTACGATGAGCGCTTCTTCCGCATGTGGGAGTTCTATCTGGCCGGTTCGGAAATCGGCTTCCGCTGGGACGAACTCTTCGTCATGCAGATCCAGATTTCCAAGAACCAGTTTTCCACGCCTGACAACCGCAACTACATTGCGGAGAATGAGGCGAAGCTGAAGGAGTTCGAGGCGACGCGCCCGCCGCTCGAAAAGGTTATACTGTGATCAACCGGGAAGGCGCGGCACCAACCGCGCCTTTTCTTTCTTGGAAAGAGACCGACATATGAGCAGTGCGTTTCCCGAGATCTATCTCGTCCGGCACGGCGAAACGGAATGGAGCCTTTCCGGAAGACATACCGGCCGCAGCGATATTCCTCTGACGGCAAACGGCGAGGAAGCGGCGCGCCAGCTCGGTCCGCGCCTTGCGGGCAAGAGCTTTGCCGCCGTGTGGTCCAGCCCGTCGCAGCGTGCCCGCAACACCTGCGAACTCTCCGGCTTTGGCGCCGGCGCGATCGTCAAGGACGATCTGGCCGAGTGGGACTACGGCGCCTACGAGGGCATCACGACCAAGGAAATCCATGCAAGCCGACCCGGCTGGCAGCTGTTTCGCGATGGGTGTCCGAGCGGCGAGGCGGCAGGCGATGTCGGTGCACGGGCAGATCGGATCATCTCGGGACTGCGGCAGGCCAATGCCCCCATCCTGATCTTCTCGAGCTCGCATTTCCTGCGCGTGCTCGGCGCGCGCTGGCTCGGACTACCGCCGGCTAATGGCGCGCGCTTGATCCTGGACACGACAAGCATCAGCGTTCTCGGCTACGAGCACGATGTGACGGAGCCGGTCATCCGACGATGGAATGGTGTCTAGAAATACGACTTTGACGAGCAGTCCCGACTCAGATTGAGTGCGTGTATAGACGCGCGAGGGAGGGCGGGATACTACGCGAGACATTCAGCATTATCGGCAGAAACTGGTCCATGTACGTGGTTGTCGTCATTGGTATCATGGCCCTTTCGATATTCGATGAACTCTCGGGCAAAACGTCCAGTGGAGCGACGAGCTTCATGTGGAGTTATGTCGCGATGTGTGTTCAGGGGGCGGTCATTTACTCCGCGCCGTTTGCTGAGGTCGGAAAGCGCGCGGGCTTCGGAGGAACGTTTCCTTACTTTCTCAAGACGGTAGCGCTTCTCATCGGAGCGCTCGTCATCTCGCTGCCGATATTCATGTTTTTGCCCTCGGAGTTAGGTGTATCTGTAAGCGTGCTGCGGTTCGCTTTCGCTCTGTATGTCGCCTATCCACTGGTATTGTCGCTTTTGGGAACCTGGCCAACTTCGAGCATCACCGGTCACGAGACAACGCTTGTGGATGCTCTCCGGCGCGGCACAGCACGATTTTTCCGAACGTCCGGTCGGCTCGTTGCCGGGATGATTTTGCCGGCGGTCCTGTCGATACTGCTTGTCGTGGTTGCGTCTCAGTTTGGGACCTCGCCGTTGCTGTTGGTCGATGGGAAACCGAATGTCGTCATGCTCGCGATCTCGGCTGCAGCGGCATTTCTTCAGGCGCTCGGTGTGAGCTATGCCGCAGTTGTCGTTGCCCGCGTTTACCTTTCAGGGGAGCACGGTTCTGCGGAGTTTGGCACTGCGGCCGCATGATGGCTTGACCCGCACCTTGACCGATCGCTAGATGGCTTCATGCAACAGATCGGCGGAATAAACGGGCGCGTTGCGGATGCGCCTTCGAACAATTGGGTTTATCGGGTCCTGCCTCCATGGCTCTGGCCCTATGCGCAGCTTGCGCGGTGGGATCGGCCGATTGGCTGGCAGCTCCTGATGTGGCCCTGTTTCTGGTCGGCAGCGATGGCCGCAAATGCGACCGCCCATATTGGGCAGTTTTCCGGCGGCCAGCTGATTTTCCATCTTGTACTTTATTTCATCGGCGCGGTTGCGATGCGGGGGGCAGGGTGCACCTATAACGATCTCGTCGATCACCAAATCGATATGGAAGTGGCCCGCACCCGCTCGCGGCCGCTGCCATCCGGCCGCGTGACGCGCACGCAGGCCAAGATGTTCATCGTCCTGCAGGCGCTGGTTGGGCTGCTGGTCGTTCTGCAGCTTAACTGGTTTTCGGTCATCCTCGGCGTCGTTTCGCTCGCCATCGTAGCGCTTTATCCCTTTGCCAAGCGCTTCACGGACTGGCCGCAATTCTTCCTCGGCCTTGCCTTTTCCTGGGGCGCTTTGATGGGTTGGGCGGCGATCTTTGGCAGCCTTTCGCTGGCGCCGATCCTCCTCTACGTCGCCTCGGTGGTCTGGACGATCGGTTACGACACGATTTATGCCCATCAGGACAAGGAAGACGATGAGCTGATCGGCGTTCGTTCCACCGCGCGGCTATTCGGCGACAAGACGAAACAGTGGCTCGTCGGTCTCTATGGCCTGACGCTCGTGCTCGCCTTCTGCGCCTTCCTGGTTGCGGGCGTCGGCCTGTTTGCCTATCTCGGCCTGCTCATTGCTGCCGGCTTGTTTGCCTGGCAAATCGTAACGCTGGATATCAGCGACGGCGATCAGTGCCTGGCATTGTTCAAGTCCAACAATCGCGTTGGTCTGATCATTTTCCTCGGCCTCTTTCTTTCTCTTCTTTTCGTCCTGCCCTGAGGCGGAAACGACAATGCCCGGCACAGCGGCCGGGCATTGATAATCTGAAACGGCGCGCCGCTTAGCTGCGGGCGATAATTTCCTTGCCTTCGATCTTCATGGCGACGCCGAGCTTTCCGGTCGTGCGGCGCACGAGGAAGCGCGGGCGGCGATTGGCGAAGTAGGAGTGGCGGCGCCGCGGCTTCAAGGCGCTGGTGCGTAGGTCGCCGAGATGTTCTTCGAGCGGACGTGCGACGCCGTCGGCCTCGACCATCAGCATCGGAATGCGGAAGGCTTCCGACCAGCTGCGCCAATCGGCGGCGATATCCGCGAGGTCGTGAGCGACCAGCAGCGGTACGCAGAGCTCCGGATCTTCGTGGTGAAGCTCCAGTGTTACGGTCACTTCGCCGTTGCCGTGGTCAATGGCGCGGGCGGCAACGCCCTTGAAGGCGCGCTTGGGAAGTGCGATCGAAAGCGGTAGGCCGCTTGAGGGAAGAACCTTGCGCAGGATAGCGCCACGTTCGTCGATCGTTATGCTGACGTCACTTGAGGAGTCGTGGATGGCGTAGCTGACCTGCTGGGGAAAGCGAGACGGATCGAGACGCAGTGTCGTTCCAGCCCATACGGGCTTCATAACGGTGTTGTTCATGTTCATTCTACCCTTGTCTTACCTGAGAGCCGGTTTCCGGTCTTCTCCTCGGGGCTTTTCGCCCTCTATGGCTCGACAATAGGCGGCGCCTGTTCCGGACAGCTTAAAAATCGCGGTTAAGAAAACTTTGCCTCCCTGGATGGTTATCAAAACCGAAGCCGGCAAGGTTTCCGGAGGGTGAACGCCGGCTGTGCCATATTGCAACGCAGGATGGGTAAGTCTCGGGTAAGCTTTTTATCGCAAAATAGCGCAGAACCAATCTGTCATACTTTGAAGACTTTGCCGGAAAAGGGCGCGTTATGATCTCTGCTTCGATGGCCTACAACATACTGTCGGGGAACATGAAGCAGAGCCTGGATCGGGTTGCCGCCCAGGCAACGGTCAAGCGCGACGCCGAGTATTACAAGGACAACATCAACAAGGTCAAAGACGTCGACGATTTCCTTGGCAACTACCGCCTCTACAGCTACGCGATGAAGGCCTATGGCCTAGATGACATGACTTACGCCAAGGCCTTCATGAAGAAGGTGCTGGAAAGCGATCTCACCGATGCCGATAGCTTCGCCAACAAGCTGACAGATACGCGATACAAGGAGTTCGCTGCCGCGTTCAATTTCAATTCGCCGGCAGCGGATGCGCAGAGCGACGCCCAGGAAGACGATCTGATTGGTCTCTACACACAGTCCTTCGCGGACGAGAGCAAGAATGCCACGACCGAGACCGACTACTACAGCAACGCAATCGACGCAGTGCAGGATGTTTCCGACATCGTCAGCAACAGTCGTGTGCGCACCTATGTCCTGAAAGCCTACGGTATTGACCCGACCTACGTCTCGAAGGACTTCCTGACGCAGGTTCTGACAAGCGACGTCAACGATCCAAACAGCTTCGTGAACGTCAGCGGCAACGACAAATACAAGGCGCTTGCTGCGCAATTCAATTTCAACGCCGATGGCACGGTCAGTGGTGCTGCTCAGACGACTGCGCAGAAGAATGCTGTAATGGAGCAGTACAATCTGACTGTTCCGTCAATCGCGACGCCGGCGGCCGCCGACTATAACAAGGCCTACTACCTGTCCAAGATCGGAACGATCACAAATGTCTCCGACCTAGTAGCGGATAGCCGGCTGGCGTCCTATATCAAGACAGCGTTCAGCATGGGGGACCTCAGCAATGCTGCCCTGAAGCTGGTGCTGACCGATTCCAACTATGCGAATACGTTGGGCTATGGTGAAGCCTACAGCGCGTTCAACTTTAACGCGGACGGCACGATCGATTCCACCGCTGCCTCCTATACCGCGCAAACCTCCGATCAGATCGATGCCATGGCTGACATGGCGTCCGCAGCGTCGAGCTACTACCAGTCCAAGATTGTCACAATTACGAATGTCGACGATCTGATAGCCGATCCAAGGTTGACGCGCTTCATCAAGGATGCCTACGGCATGCCGCAGACGCTGAGCGATGCCGATCTGAAGAGCGTGCTCACGGACACGACCTATGCCTCGACGCTCGGCTACGACAACGTCCCCGCGGCCTTTAACTTTCTCGCCGATGGCACGGTGTCGGACATAGGCGTTGCGCAGACCACTGCGCAGGCGCGTTCCACAAATTCCGGCGCCAATGCCAACCTTGACTATTTCCAAAGCAAGATAGGCGCCATCTCCAACGTGGACCAGCTGATCGCGGATCAGAAGCTTACAAGCCTCATCAAGTCGGTGTATCGGATGCCTGCCGATACCAGCGACGCGGACCTGAAGAGCATTCTGACTGATCCAAGCTTTGCCTCCGCTCAGGGCTTTACCAGCGTCAACCAGGCATTCAGCTTCGCCTCGGACGGATCAGCCGCGGCGGCCTCCGGTCCGCAGAGCGCCGAACAGCAGATGAACACGACCGACAGCTATGCGGTCCGTTATGATGATGCACAGCAAGAGGCCATCGACGCTGCCGTCGCCAACTACAAAGAGCGGATGAGCGACGACAACATCAAGAAGGTGGATGATTTCCTCCGCTCCAATGCGACGGCGGATCTGAATAAGAAGAACGACGACCTGCCTGACCCCTATCAAATGGCGCTGCGCGCCTATGGGCTGACGGAGCAGGATGTGCCGCGTTCGACATTGCGCAAGCTTTTGAAGAGCGACCCCTATGATCCGAACAGTTATGTCGCCTCGTTCAAGGACGAGCGCATCACGAATCTCGTCCGCGCCTTCAATTTCGGCAGCGACGGCAAGATTACGTCGGAAGTGCAGGCTCTCTCTCCTGCCGTCATGGCCAAGTATGCGACAAACTACAAGTCGCGTGCCACCATGGGAATGAGCGACGGCTCGATCAAGGACAAGGCCTCGAAGGATGCGACGACGGCCGTCGACAATTTCGCCAAGGGCATGGCAGAGGTAAAGTCGCTCGACGATTTCCTGACGAATGACAAGCTAACAAGCTTCGTGCTGAAGGCGAACGGTCTCGACCCCACGAAATACGACGAGGAGACCTTGCGGAAGATCTTCACGTCTGACCCGTCCGATCCGAAGAGCTATCTGAACACAAAGGCAGATTCGAAGCTCAAGGAAATCGTCGCCGACTTCAATTTCGATACCGAGGGTGACCTGACCCGCGCCAAGATCGGCGCGGTCCAGAACGTCGGCGCCGAGGATCGCACGCAGCAGAGCTATCTCCAGCAGACCCTCGAAACGCAGCAGGGTGAAAGCAATGACGGCGTTCGCCTTGCTCTCTATTTTGCCCGCAAGGCGCCCGACATAACCTCGCTCTACACCATCCTCGGGGACAAGGCGCTGTTCCAGGTGATCACGACCACCTATAGCCTGCCGAGCGGCATTTCGAGCATGGATGTCGAAAAGCAGGTCGATCTTCTGAAGAAGTTCGTGAATCTCGACGATCTTCAGGATTCGAAGAAAGTCGACAAGCTGATGAAGCGCTTCACCGCTATGTACGATCTGCAAAACAGCTCCAGCAATTCGCCCGCACTGACGATTCTGACCGGCGGCACGTCGAGCTGACGATCTCGAATACCTCTAATCGACGCTGACGACCTTGCCAGGGTTCATGATGCCGGCCGGGTCGAAGGCGCGCTTGATCCTGCGCATCAGGTCCATTTCGATCGCCGGGCGGATCGAAGCCAGTTCATCGCGCTTCAGCTGACCGATCCCATGCTCGGCCGAAATCGATCCGCCATGCGCCAGCACGAAGCCATGGACGACGTGGTTCATCTCGCGCCAGCGCGCCAGAAAGGCCTGCTTGTCTGCACCGATCGGCTGGGAAATGTTGTAGTGAATATTGCCGTCGCCCATATGGCCGAAGGCGCAGATGCGGGCGCCGGGCATCGCGGCCATCACCGCTTCGCCGGCCTCGCGCATGAAGGCCGGGATTGCCGAAACCGGCACGGAAACGTCATGCTTGATCGATCCGCCTTCCGGCTTCTGTGCGTCCGACATGCTTTCGCGCATATGCCAGAGCGCCTTCTGTTGCGCGACCGAAGAGGCGACCGCCGCGTCCTGAACCAACCCGGCTTCGAAGCCCTGCTCAAGCAGTGCCGTCATCATTCGCTCGGCGGTCTCGGCCGAATCGGACGTGGAAATATCGACTAGGACATACCAGGGATGCGTCGATTCCAGCGGATCGCGCACGCCCTCGATGTTGCGGGCGGTAATCTCGACGCCGAAGCGTGGCATCAGCTCAAAGCCCGTCAGCGAGGAGCCGCAAAGGCTGGACGCCAGGTTGAAGAACGCAAGGGCATCCTCGACCGAGTTAAGGCCCGCGAACGCGACCTGCTTGCCAAGCGGTTGCGGAAAGAGCTTCAGCACTGCGCCGGTTATGATGCCGAGCGTGCCTTCAGCGCCGATGAAGAGGTCGCGCAGATCGTAGCCGGTGTTGTCCTTCTTGAGGCGACGTAGTCCGTTCCAGATTTCGCCGGTGGGCAGCACGACCTCGAGGCCGAGGCAGAGCTGGCGCATATTGCCATAGGCAAGCACGGCGGTACCGCCGGCATTCGTCGAGAGATTGCCGCCGATCCGGCACGAGCCCTCGGAGCCAAGCGACAACGGAAATAGCCTGCCGTGCGCCTCTGCGGCCATCTGCACGTCTGCGAGGATCGCGCCGCCATCGGCGACCAGAATGTTGGCTACCGGATCGACATCCCGAACCTTGTTCATGCGCTCGAGCGAAATTATGATGTCGGACTTGCCCTCGCGCGGCGTCTGGCCGCCGACGAGACCCGTGTTGCCCGTTTGCGGCACGACGGCAGTTCCGGTCTCGGTTGCGAGCTTCAGGATCGCCGACACTTCTTCGACGGAGCCGGGCTTCAGAAGGAGAGGCGAGGAGCCATGGTAAAGGCCGCGGTTTTCGATGAGATGCGGCGCGAGATCCGCCTCGCTGCGAAGCGCGTGTTTCTCGCCGACGATGGCGGCGAAGCGGTCGAGAAGTTCGGGAGAAACGCTGCTCATCGAAACGTGGTCCTTTTCGCTATTCGCGTGGCGCGGCAGCGCGGCGCAGCCGGTCGTTAATTGCCTCGCCAAGTCCTTCGTCGGGGATGGCTGAAAAGGCGATCGTCGAGGCGCCGCTGGCATCGGCCTTCTTCATATAGTCGAACAGATTGGCCGCTGCCTCGGCAAGATCCCCGTCGCGGCTGAGATTGAGCACGATCTTTGCATCATCGGCGCCGGCAACGGAGGTCTTGCCGAAGGCAATTAATGCCTCGGTGGAATCGACATGCGTCGCGTCCAAGCGGACACTTGCGCCAGGCGCATAGTGGGACGCCAACATCCCTGGCGCCTCGATGGCAGCAGACGCCTTCCGAGATCTCAGAAGCTTCTGACCGGCCACGCGTTCGATCTCGGAGGCCGGCAACCCGCCTGGTCTAAGGAGCCGGACTTTGCCGCCCTGGACCTTGACGATCGTGGACTCGACACCGACGGTGCTGGCGCCGGCATCAAGGATCAGCTTGATGCGCTCGCCGAGATCGGCGTCGACATGGGCAGCGCTCGTTGCACTGATCTTGCCCGACGTATTGGCGCTGGGCGCGGCGAGCGGCCGCCCGAAGGCGCGGATCAATTCGCCTGCAAACCCCTTCGGCACGCGGATGCCGACGGTATCGAGACCCGCAGTTGCCAGCGAATGAATGGCGCTCTCGGGTTTCAGCGGGAGCACGAGCGTGAGCGGGCCGGGCCAGAAGGCTTCGGCCAGCGCGCGCGAAACGGGGTCAAACTCCGCGTGTCTTTCGGCCATGGCAAGATCGGCCATGTGGCAGATGAGCGGGTTGAAGCGCGGGCGGCCCTTGGTCTCGTAAATATGGGCGATCGCAACCGGATTGGTGGCATCGGCGGCGAGCCCGTAGACGGTCTCCGTCGGGATTGCGATCGGGAATCCGTCGCCAAGTACCGCACAACCGGCTTCGATAGCCTGCTGCCTGTCCTTTGTGATGTCGATCGATCGTGCCATGCGCTGTCCGGATTGCTGTCCGGCAGTCCTTATGCCTTCCCGGCGATTGGATCAATATCAGAGCGGGCCGATGATGCCGATCAGAGCTGGCGAATGATCTCGCGCAGCTGCTCGTTGCGTGCGCCAAGCAGCAGCACATTCTTGATGGCGATTTGCGGATCGTCGGTCCGGAAGAGCAGGCCGTTGCCCCGCACCGAGCGGTCGATCGTCATCTTTTCGGGTGTATGTTCGCCCGGCTTAATGGCGACGGCGAAGTACATGCGCGAATACTTGACATCGATCTTCTGGAAGAAATTGTCGTTGTCGCCGATGTCGGCGTAGAAATTCGCGATGTAGAACGCCCAGCTGACTTCCTCGTAGCGGGCGAATTTCGTCCGCGCCGCCGTCACATGGCAGTAGCCGAGATGCGGGCTGTCCTCCAGCGTCCGATGAAACAGCATCTTTGGAAACTGGATCGAGTGGTGAAAGCCATTGATATGTTGATGCGTTCTGGCGCCGGCGGTCTCCAGCTTGCGGCCCGTCCTCTCCGCGACTTCGTCATGCGTGAGGTAGCGCCGTTCCTCGGCGAGCCAGTGCGCCCGGGTGCGCGTGATCTTTCCCGTGCGCAGAAATTCGGAATGCGAGGCGACCGGTGCCGCGCTGCGTGCATTGCTGTTGCTGGCGTCGAAATAGCGAAGCTTCGCCATGGTGGATATCCGCATGCATGTCTGATGCGGCAAGGATAGGCAATCATGCTTAATGGTAGATTAAGCATGATTGCCGTCCGCAGATTGGAGGACCTAGTTCATTGGCCGTCATGTCGCAAATGCGATAACCGTGGCGATGCCGGGCTGAGAGCCCAAGCATGAATTGGGTTGCGTCGATGTCGTAATTGGCCTTACTTGCCGAGAATGAAGCATTTGTAGGTTGGAGCCGTGTTCGATTCCGCACTCCTTGGTCGCCTGTCGTCATTTTCGAAGCCAATGTCGCTTTACAACCAAACGCCGCGCGCCAGCGGTGTTTAAATGTCTTTCAAGAAAGTCTCCTGACGGAGAGGGAGCGAAGCTTCCGGCGGCTTTCGCCTTCGATCAAGCGGCGGCCCCACCATACGAGGATATGCAGATGGATATTCGCAGCAACGTATTGCGGCAACTCAAGACCCGACGGGAAGGCTTCAGTCTCGAGCAGCCCTTCTATATCGACGAGGACTACTTCAAGCTCGATATGGAAATGATCTACTACCGCGATTGGCTGTTCATGGGCCATGACTGCGAGTTGCCGAAGCCAGGAGCCTATTTCACCGTTCAGATCGGCGACTATCCTGTCGTCATCGTTCGCGGCCGCGACAACGTCATCCGCGCCTTCCA
The DNA here is from genome assembly GCF_014197575.1 of Rhizobium sp. BK538. Taxonomy (NCBI): domain Bacteria; kingdom Pseudomonadati; phylum Pseudomonadota; class Alphaproteobacteria; order Hyphomicrobiales; family Rhizobiaceae; genus Rhizobium; species Rhizobium sp. BK538. The sequence continues at coordinate 131,388 of NZ_JACIFT010000006.1, read as the reverse complement.
CAACAGCTGTCGCCATCGCGGTTCGCGCGTCTGCACCAAGGAGCACGGTTCCTCGGTTCGCCTCGTCTGCCCCTATCACCAGTGGGCCTACGATCTCGATGGCAAGCTCGCCTTCGCTCGCCACATGGGCGATGATTTCGACAAGAGCGGCTACGGCCTGAAGCCGGTTCATTGCGAGAGCTTCGGTGGCTACATCTTCATCTGTCTCGCCCAGAACGCGCCGGATTTCCAGCCGGTGCGCGACATGGTGGCTCCTTACATGCTGCCACATCATTTGAGCGAGGCAAAGGTCGCCTTCCAGAGCACGATCATCGAAAAGGGCAACTGGAAGCTCGTCTGGGAAAACAACCGCGAATGCTATCACTGCGCGGCCAATCATCCCGAGCTTTGCCGTACTTACCCTGAAGCGCCGAGTGTCACGGGCACGGACGGTGGTGCCGACGATCCCGAGATCGCCGGTCACTGGTCGCGCTGCGAGGCGGCCGGACTGCCGAGCAAGTTCCAGATTTCTCCGGATGGCCAGTTCCGCACGGCCCGCATGCCTTTGATCGAGGATGCCGAGAGCTACACCATGTCCGGCAAGCGCGCCGTCAAGCGGCCTCTTTCGGAGGACGTGACGATCGATCGCATCGGTACGATGCTGCTGTTCCACTACCCGACGACCTGGAACCACATTCTCGGCGACCACGCGATCTCCTTCCGCGTGCTGCCGCTCAGCGCTAACGAAACGGCCGTTACGACCAAGTGGCTTGTGCACAAGGATGCCGTCGAGGGCGTCGACTACGATCTGGCCGAGCTCACCCACGTCTGGACCGAAACCAACGATCAGGATCGCCGTATCGTCGAAGAGAACGCTTTCGGCATCCATTCGCCGGCCTACGAGCCTGGCCCTTATTCGATGCTGCACGAGGGCGGCGTCATGCAGTTCCTCGAATGGTATTCACACTTCATGGTCAATCGCCTGCAGGGCGATCAGGCGAAGCTCTCAGTCGTCGCCTGATCCAAAGGACTCCCTCCCAAGTGGCCCCGCTTTCTAGAGGCGGGGTCTTTTTTGAGGAGGGCTCCTCAGAAGTCGCGACGGGTACGGGCCACTTCGCTCTGCGGTATCGAGGAGGTGACGATAGGGTCCGGTGCAATGGCGGCGGTGTCCATGGCAGGCTTTCCGCGCGGCTCCATCTCGATCTTGGCAAGGATGAGCGGCGGGTCGGGCTCGCGCGCAGGCAGGAGGTTGCCGCGCGCCCACATCTTTGCGAGCTCCGCCCGGCTCATCGGCGCGACGTTGACATCGATATCGGTTAGGGTGCCCGGCACGCGGTAGGGGCAGCGGCGCTTGCTGCAGTTCGTTCCGGACGAGAACTGCCACATCAGGTAGTTGTCCCAGTTTCCCATCGGGAACACGCCCTTCACGTCGGGCTTGTATCGCGCATACCAGATCGGCAGGCGTGCCAGCACCGGATAGTCGTTGCGGTAGGCGGCGATGTAACGGGCAGTGTTGTGATTGGTGTAAAGAACCGGATAGCGTCCGGTTCGCGCCCTGATATGGCCTGCGAAAATCTGCGCGTCCTCCAGCGACATGAACTGCTGCGGATCGATGCCTTCCAGATCGAGGACCATCATCTCGTCGTCCTTGGGGTCGGCATAATCGAGGAAATGGTTGGCTTGGTCGACCGGATTACCCGGCCGTGCAAGGTGATAGGAGCCCCACAGCAGGCCGGCCGCCCGGGCAACGAGCCGTCGCGTCTGAAAGAGCTCGCGGCTCACCGCATACTTGCGCCACATGGTCTTGCAATGCGCAACCGTGTCCCCGGCATGATCGCCGGTGCAGGAGAAGCTTTCCGGAAGTCCGTCGGAGGCCTTCGAGATAAAGGCGGCGATACGCTTGTCGGAAAGCAGCGAATCCCAATCGATCGTGTTCAGCTCGTAGGCATCGATGACGAGCGCGTTGTTGGGGTTCTTCCAGGGAGGGATGTTCGTGGCCGCAGCCTGAGACGGAGCCCCCACGACAAGCGCCGGAACCACCAGGCGAAGCAGAAGATTTCTCCAGGATCGCTTCATGGAATGAGCCTGGTGAAAGGCGGTTAATGTCCAGTTAATCCGCGATCGCTTAAAAACGGAAAGTCGCATCAACGGCATGAAAACGGATCATTGGAACGGTTTCATAGCCTTCGCGTTATCATGCGCGCGTATTCCAACTGGGAACGGAGATTCCAAGAGTGGATTTTTTAAGAAGATAGCGATTGCCGCCATATCGTTCGTGACGCTCGCCAGTGGCCTTGTGCCTTCGCAGGCAATGCAGATGCCGGCTTTGCCGGAGGTCGAAAAGTCTGGTGACGTCCAGAATGTGCAGTATTGCCGCGGCCCCTATTGCCGCCCCGGTTTTCGCCCCGGATACCGGCCGGGCTACTATCCCGGTTCTCGCCTAGGTTATTACCCAATGTATCGCCCAGCCTACCGGCCCGGCTGGTATGGCGACTACCGCGGCTATCCCTATTACCGAAACGGCTACCGCTACTACAATGGATACTGGTTCCCGCTGGCTGCCTTCGGTGCCGGCGCAGTGATCGGCGGCGCGATCGCCTCGCAGCCGACCTATGTCGCTCCTCCCGCGGCTCCGCTTGCGTCGAGCCACGTGGCCTGGTGCGAAGCGCGCTACCGCTCCTATCGCGTCTACGACAACACCTTCCAGCCGTACAACGGCCCGCGCCAGCAGTGCATTTCACCGTACCACTGAATGAAACAGGCTTGCGTCTCAAGGCCCGGCATCGATGCCGGGCTTTCTTCATTCAAAGAATGCGAACGCGCTTCAGCAGCCACCAGGCCAACAGGATCGAAGCGATGATGAGGGCGAACGCGTATTCCGTCCCTCCGCTGCCTTCGGCAAAGGGCAGGTTCGTCGTGTTCATGCCGAAGAAACCCGTCACCAGCGTCGGCGGCAGCAGGAAGGCCGTCATGATCGACAGAATGTAGAGGTGCCGGTTGGTCTCGGAGGATAGCTTCGAATCGATTTCTTCATGCAGCAGACGCGCGCGGTCCTGCAGGGCATAAATATCGTGATCGACCGTTTCGAGACGGCTTGTGAGTCGTCCCGCGACGTCTTCGAAGCCGAACGGCATTTCGTCGTCGTGCGAGGCCGCGGCCCGGCGCATCAGGGCGAGAACCGTTCTCAGGTGCCTGTGCAGTCTGACGACTGTGCGCCTAACCGGCGCCAGCCGCCGGCGTTCGTCACGCGGCGTGTTGTCGTAGACGAAATCCTCGATAACGTTGAGTTCATCCGTCATCTCCATGACGATCGAGAGCAGCGTGCGCTGGAATTCGATCACCAGGGTCTCGAACAGGTCGACGGGACGTTCGAACTTTGTCGGGTTCTTCTCGACCAGCGCCCGAGCGCGCTCGATGCTGCGCAGCGGCTGCAGACGCGTGGTGATGATGAAGCGATCGGATATCGCAAAATGCAGCCAGCCGAGGTCAGCCGTCTCGTGATCGAACTCGCGCTGACAATCCACGAGCGTGCCGTAGAGCATCTGTTCGTCGACGGTGATCGCGGCATGCGTGTCGCGCGTAATCAACGCCGCCTTGGCATCGTCGTTCAGGCCCTCGATCGTATCGAGCAGGCCGGGAACGCGGGCATCGGCGAGATTGAGGTGCAGCCAGTAGAAGCCGCCGCCGTTCGTGAGTTCCGCCTGCGGCGCGCTGTTTGCAAGGCGTGTCGCCCTGCCGCCATCCGGCGGAAAGCGGTAGGCCCACACGAGTCCCGGTATGTTGGCAGGCAAGGTATCCATGGTGCGCCGGTCCTCTTGCGATGGCGGTCTGTGTCCTTAGAGATTCTCTATGACGGTTGTTTGTGCAAGTGCACAATAGTGCAGACAGCCCTTACTCCCTGCGCATAGCCACCGGAAAGTTTGAAATTGACGTTTACGTAAAAATCAATTAGCTCTGCCCACGGAGAGGTCGAAGGGCGTTTCGCTTGGCGGCCATGGATGCGAGGAGATCACCGATGTACAAGGCGCCCGTCGAACAGATTTCGTTTACACTGAAGCATGTGGCCGGCTTGGGCAGTGCAATCGAGGCCGGTTTGCTTGGCGATCTCGGCGAAGATCTCGTTGACGCCATCCTTCACGAAGCAGGGCGGTTCGCCACGGATGAAGTGGCACCGCTCGCCGAAATCGGCGACCGCCAGGGCTCGCGCCTCGTCGATGGCAGGGTGGTGACGCCGGATGGTTGGCGCGACCTCTATCAGAACTGGATTGCCGGCGGCTGGAACGGCCTGACCGCACCTGAGGAGTTCGGCGGGCAGGGGCTGCCCCACATGCTGAACGTCGCGGCGCTCGAGATGTGGAATTCCGGATCGATGGCATTCGCGCTCTGCCCGACACTCACCATGGGCGCGATCGAGGCCATCAGCAGCCATGCCTCGGACGAACTCAAGAATATATACCTTGCAAAGCTCGTTTCCGGTGAATGGACCGGCACGATGAACCTGACGGAGCCGCATGCCGGCTCCGACCTCGGTGTGCTCAAGACCCGCGCGGAGCGTCGGGACGATGGCACCTACCGCGTCTTCGGCCAGAAAATCTTCATCACTTGGGGCGAACACGACGCCGCCGACAACATCGTTCACCTGGTGCTCGCCCGCCTGCCGGATGCACCGACCGGAACGCGGGGCATCTCGCTGTTCCTCGTGCCGAAGTTCCTTGTCAATCCGGATGGATCGCTCGGCGCCCGCAACGATCTCTTTGCCCATTCGCTGGAGCACAAGCTCGGCATCCACGGCTCGCCGACCTGCACCATGATCTATGGCGATGGCAAGTTCGGTGAAGGGAAGGGTGCGATCGGCTGGCTGGTCGGCGAGGAAAACAAGGGCCTGGCCTGCATGTTCACGATGATGAACAACGCCAGGCTTGCCGTCGGCATGCAGGGCGTGGCAATCGCCGAGGCGGCGACGCAGAAGGCGATTGCCTATGCGAAGGAGCGTACTCAGGGTAAGGCGCCCGGCTGGACGGGCGGCGGTATGAGCCCGATCATCGAGCACCCGGATGTCACCCGTATGCTCCTGACGATGAAGGCGCTGACACAGGGCGCCCGCGCGATTTCCTACGCCTGCGCGCACGCCATCGACATGTCGCATCGCGCGACCGACGCCAAGCCGCACTGGCAGGAGCGCGCTGCGCTGCTGACACCTATCGCCAAGTCCTTTTCCACCGATGTTGGAGTCGACGTGGCTTCGCTCGGCATTCAGGTGCACGGCGGCATGGGCTTCATCGAGGAAACCGGAGCTGCGCGCTACCTACGCGATGCACGTATCGCGCCGATCTACGAAGGCACCAACGGCATCCAGGCGATCGACCTTGTCACCCGCAAGCTGACGCTTTCCAACGGCGAGCAGGTACACGGGCTCATTGCCGAGCTGAAGCAGATTGCCGACCAGGTCCGCCACTCCAACCTCGAAGGCTTTGGTGCGACCGCAAACCGGCTCGACGCAGCCACAACCGACCTCAGCGAAGCGACGGACTGGTTGTTGGCGCAGTTGCGCGATGGCAAGACGGCCGAGGCTTTGGCCGGTGCAACACCCTATCAGCGCCTCTTCGGCCTTGTCCTGACCGGTTGCTACCTTGCCAAGGGCGGGCTCGCGCAGTCGCCCGATGGTGGCGCTGAGAAGCGCATCGCGCTCTGCCGCTTTGCCGCGGAGAATCTTCTGTCCGAAATTGCTGCGCTGAAAGACAGCGTCATCAGTGGTGCCGCAAGTCTTGCAGCCGCCAAAATCGTTCTTGTCTGAGGAGCCATCATGACAGACCAGGTCATCGTCGAGCAGGATACAGCCCACCCCGGCATCCAGATCATCCGCATCAACAGGCCGGAAAAGAAAAATGCCATCACCCGGGCGATGTATCGGACGATGGCGGACGCGCTGATCGCCGCCAACGGCGACACGCAGATCCGGGCAACGGCCTTTCTTGGCACCGAAGGCTGCTTTTCCGCAGGCAACGACCTGGGTGATTTCCTGGCCGCCGCCATGGGTGGCGCCATGCCGCGGGAGATCGTTGAGTTCCTCTATGCCATGGTCCGGTCCGAAAAGCCGATCGTCTCCGGCGTGGACGGCTTGGCGATCGGGATCGGAACCACAATGCACATGCATTGCGACCTGACCATCGCTTCAGCGCGCAGCCAGTTCCGCGCACCGTTCGTCGATCTCGCGCTCGTTCCGGAGGCGGGATCCAGCCTGCTTGCGCCGCGCATCATGGGACACCAGCGCGCCTTCGCGCTGCTGGCAGCGGGCGAGGGCTTCTCCGGCGAGGAAGCACGGGAGGCAGGACTTGTCTGGAAGGTCTGCGCGCCCGACGAGGTCGAAGCCACGACACTGGCCACCGCCGCCAAACTCGCGGCCAAACCGCCGGAAGCGCTGAAGATCGCGCGCAACCTGATCCGCGGCGACCGCGATGAGATCATTGCCCGCATCGATGACGAGGCGCGCCACTTCTTCGATCGCCTGCACAGCGCCGAAGCGAGGGCCGCCTTCGAAGCCTTCATGCGGCGCTGACGTCGGAATTATTTGAATTTTGTTAGATTTTAAGCCTGTTTTAAATACCCCTCTAATATTAGGGGCGTGACGGCGCGCAGATGTCGCAGCTGTCCGGGCGCATGAGGTGCTTTGTTCAGCTTTGCCCATTGTCTGCGCATCGAGTAGCCCGCGTTTCGTCAAGTACGGCGCGGGACCGCTCACAAAAGGAAAACCCTTGAAAAAGAAGACGAACTTGATGACGCGCATCCTCGTTGCCGCGTCTGCCGTTGTTCTCGCGGCCTTTGCCGCCTTTTCCTATTACATCAATTCCGTCGAGCGGAGCACCGCGACCGCCGCGATCGAAGCCAACATCAGCTCCTCCGGTGAGCAGGCAGCCAACAGCCTGGCCAACTGGATGAACGGGCGTGTGACGCTGACCGCGATGGTCGCTAACGCCATCGGCCGCGCCACGGATCAGAAAGGCGTCGAAGCCGTGCTCCAGAATGATGTTCTGACGAGCCAGTTCGTCAGCACCTATTTCGGCGACGAGCAGGGCGTCTTCACCATGTGGCCGAAGCTGCCGATGCCGGACGGCTATGATCCGCGCAAGCGCCCTTGGTATCAGGACGCAGTCAAGGCCAACGCGGCCGTCATGACCGAACCATATGTCGATGCGTCGAGCGGCGATCTCATCATCAGTTCCGCTGTTCCTGTCAGCCACATTGGCAAACTGGCCGGCGTCGTCGGCAGCGACTTCTCGCTGAAGACCATGGTGGACATGATCAAGGAGATCGATCTCGGCGGTAAGGGCACGGCCTTCCTCGTCAACAAGAGCGGACAGATTCTGATCCATCCGGACGCGAAGCTGGTGACAAAGACGCTCGCCGACGCATTTCCGGCTGAGACGCCGGCGATTAAAGCGGGGCTGGCCCCGACTGAGTTTGCCGGCAAGGATGTCCTTGTCAGCTTCATGCCGGTCGCAGGTCTGCCCTCGGTAGAATGGTATCTCGGCTTCGTCGTCGACAGCGATGCCGCCTTCGCGTCATTGAACGAATTCCGCATTGCCGCAACGATTGCCACGGTTCTCGCCGTCGGCCTGATGATCGCCGCCATGGCGTGGCTGCTGCATGGCCTCGTGATCCGTCCTGTGACGGATATGACCGCCGCGATGCAGAAACTCGCGGCGGGTGATCTGTTGGTCGCCATTCCCGGCGAACAGCGCCGTGACCAGATCGGTTCGATGGCCGAGGCCGTTGCCGTCTTCAAGAAGAACGCGATCGATCGCCAGCGTCTGGAGGGCGAAGCTGAAACCGGCCGCACACTCACCGAGCGCGAAGGCCGGGAACGCGAGCAGCAGAAGAACCGCGAAGCAGCGGAAATCCGCGATGCAGTCGACGCGCTTGCCAGCGCCCTAGATGCGCTGTCGGACGGCAACCTTGCGCATCGCATCGAGACGCCATTTGCACCACACCTCGACCGCCTTCGCAATGACTTCAACACGGCCGTCACCAAGCTCCACGGTGCCCTGCATGCCGTCGGCAACAACGCTCATGCCATCGATGCCGGCGCCAGCGAAATCCGCACCGCGGCGGACGGCCTTGCCCGCCGCACCGAGCAGCAGGCGGCTTCGGTCGAGGAAACGGCAGCAGCGCTCGAGGAGATTACGACGACGGTCAAGGACACGGCTCGACGCGCCGAGGAAGCCGGCAATCTCGTCTCCCGTACCCGCAACGGTGCAGAAGAATCCGGCAATATCGTTCGCAAGGCTGTTTCGGCGATGACCGAGATCGAACAGTCGTCGCAGAAGATCGCCAACATCATCGGTGTCATCGATGATATCGCCTTCCAGACCAACCTGTTGGCGCTGAACGCCGGCGTCGAAGCAGCCCGTGCAGGTGAAGCCGGCAAGGGATTTGCTGTTGTGGCTCAGGAAGTACGCGAACTGGCACAGCGTTCGGCTAAGGCCGCCAAGGAAATCGAAAGCCTGATCACCGCCTCGAACGATCAAGTTCGCTCCGGCGTGACGCTCGTCGGCGATACCGGCAAGGCGCTGGAGACGATCGTCGGCCAGGTCCAGGAAATCAACCGCCACGTCGATGCGATAGTCACGGCAACCCGCGAGCAGTCGACCGGACTGGCCGAGATCAACACTGCGGTCAACACCATGGACCAGGGCACGCAGCAGAATGCCGCCATGGTCGAGGAGCAAACGGCGGCAAGTCACGGGCTGGCGCAGGAGGCGGCAAAGCTGATGCAGTTGCTTGGCCAGTTCAACCTCCAAGCATCCCAGGCTGCTGCGTACAGTCGTCGCGCCGCCTGAGGCAAGCAAAGCTCGGAACGAAAAGGCCCGCACGATCTGAACTGACCCCCGAAGGTTGTTGTCCAACTTTATGGGGTAAGTTCAGAAACGCGGGCCTTTAACTGACTCTGGAATACCCAAGTCAGGGACTTGCGACGGAAGTAGTCGTGAGCCAGAACCGGCGATCTTATTGCGAGGATCAGGACCTCTACGAATGGCTGTGAGGCCCAAGATTTTGAGGCTCCCCGATTTCGATCGCATGCCTGTCAGGGTCATAAAAACGGAAGACCCTTTGCCCCCATGTTTGCCGTTCGACAGGATGGATCAGCTCGACATGTGGTGCGATGCTTTCGAAGGCCGCATCGACATCCTCATGTTCAAAATACAAAAGCAAGTTTCTTCGCCCATAGGATTCTTCAGTAACAGGCGATTGCCGCCAGATCGTTTGTTCAAGCGACCTTCCGTCATGGATCGCAAAGCCAGTCTCGAAAAGGACGAAGTTTCCGAAGTCCTCCAAAATCTGCAGGCCAAGTGTTTTGCGGTAGAATTCCTTGGAGCGATTTATGTCGCGGACGAAAGGGATGGGATTGATAAAACGCATCGAATTCCTTTCGGGGTGCTCAAGACCGTTGAGATTCGCCGTGCTCGCAGGGCAACCTCTTATTTCTCCAGCGCAGCTACGACCTCGACATGCGGCGTCCACAAGAACTGATCGATCGGCGTCACACCGGTGATGCGATAGCCTCCCTCGACAAGAAGAGCGAGATCGCGGGCGAGCGTCACGGGATTGCAGCTGACCGCCACAATCTTCTTGACGTTCGAGCGCGCCAATTCCTTGCACTGAAACTCTGCCCCGGCGCGCGGCGGATCGAAGACCACAGCGTCGTAGACTTTCAGCTCCGAGGTCATCAATGGCCGGCGGAAGAGGTCCCGTTTCTCGACGCTGACTGGCTTGAGGCCCTGCGTGTTGCGAGCGGCATGATCTAGCGCCGCCAGTGGCTTGTCCTCGCTCTCGACCGCATGCACGCGACCGACCCGGGCAAGGCGAAGTGAAAACGTGCCGGCACCGGCAAAGAGATCGGCGATGCGTTTCGCCTTGCCGACATGCGCCAGAACGAGTTCCGCCATCGCATCTTCCGCCGGCTTGGTCGCCTGCGTGAAACTACCGGGTGGCGGAACGACATTGACGCCGCCGAAGTCGACGATCGGCTTGGATGGTTCGACGAGGATCTCGTCGTTGAGCGAGACGCGGGCGATGCCGCGAAGGGAAAGCACAGTCTCAATCGCCTTGCGACGCTGCTGGTCGGAGAGCTTCTTGATGCCGTCGACCGCAAGATCGAGGCCCGACAGGGTCTCCAATACGGTGATGCGGAACGCTTCGGCGCTATTGGCAAGTGCTGCACCAATCGCCTTGATCGCCGGCAGCCTGGCCATGATGCCCGCCGACGAGATGGGACATTCCTCGATGGCGACGATGTGGTGGCTTTCGGCCTGATTGAAGCCGATCAGCATGTCCTTCTCGGTTCGCCGCGCGGCGAAGACGACGCGTCGGCGCTCGCCGGGATGAGCGGCGACGAGGTCGGCAACGTCGGACGTTAGCCCCTTCGATTTCAGCGCATCGATGACGAGCTGCCGCTTGAAGCGGCGGTAGGCCGCATCGTTCATGTGCTGCAGGCTGCAGCCGCCACAGGTGCCGTTCATTCCGTCCGGGCCGAAATGGCGGCAGGGCGGGTCCTGACGATCGCCTGATGGGGTCGCGATGGACATCAGCGTGCCATGGTTTTTAACGCGCACTATGGCGACGGTTTCGCCGGGCAGAGTGAAGGGCACGTAGATCGGCGCGCCGTCTGCATGCACGATCCCGTCGCCTTGGGCGCCGAGCTTTTCGATCGTAACTGTTTGCGTGCTCAAGGTTTCGTTCCTGCGAGTAGAAATTCCTGGTTCCCGTCGCCGCCGGCGATCGGGGAGGGGATGAGGCCAAGGCTGTTCCAGTCCATATCGTCGACGAACCAACGCTCGAGTTCGGCTGCGACATCAGGCGCCGAAGACGGGTCCTTGAGAAGCCCGCCTTTGCCGATCGCATCGCGCCCGGCTTCGAATTGCGGCTTGACGAGGAGAGCAGCGATGGCTCCCTTTTCCGCAAGGTCGAGGGCAGGGGCCAGCGCTAGCTTCAGCGAGATGAAGGAAACGTCCGACACAATGAAGGTGATCGGGTGCCCGATATCCTCGGCCGTCAGGTTGCGGGCGTTCAGGCCTTCGATGTTGGTCACGCGAGGATCGTTCGATATGCGCGGATGCATCTGGCCATGCCCGACATCGATCGCGGTGACGTGTGCCGCACCGCGCGCCAGCAGGACTTCCGTGAAGCCGCCGGTCGAAGCACCGACATCGAGACAGCGATGCCCCCACGGATCGAGCTTGAAGTGATCCAGCGCAGCTGCCAGCTTCAATGCAGCGCGCGAGACATAGTCCTGCGCCGGATCGTCGATCTCGATGGCGGCATCCTTGCCAAATAGTGCGCCGGCCTTCGTCACCACCTTGCCGCCGACCTTCACGGTGCCGCGCTGCACGGCATCTCGCGCGCGGGACCGGCTGGCGAAGAGACCAAGGCTGACAAGAAGCTGGTCGAGGCGTTGTGTGTTCTGATCTGACATGCGCTGTCCTTGCAGGGCAAAGCCAAGCCTTGCAAGCCTTTTGTTCCAGAAACGCTTCGGTGTCTCGCTCGCGACGTTCGCCGCGTCGCACAAACTTAAGCAAATTTAAAGTCTGCCGTCATAGGGTCGGGCGGATTGCAGCGGCTTGTGAAGCTGCTTCCCGCCATGATGGCCCACCTCCCAATTTGCCGATCATGTTCCCATCCTCCGAATTTTCCGGGCATGCCTTGGCGTGCCGTTTCCCCATGGCCGCAGGCCGTCAGGAGAGATTGACTGATGTTTGCTAGAAACATGTCCTTGAATGGTAAGCTCGCTGCGACATTCGCAGTGCTGATCCTTATCTTTCTGTCCGTTTCCGCCTTTGTATACTCGAAAGCAGGCGCCGTTTCCGCCGCTTCAGAGCAGCAGAAGAAGTCCGAGCGTCTGGTCAACCAGATCGATGACGCGCTGCAGGCCATGCTCGAACAGGCGGTGAACCTGCGCGGCTTCCTGCTGTTCCGCAGCGACAGCACCTATGGTGACATCTTTGCGAACCGCGAGCGCATGCTGAAGGCGATCGCCGCTGCACGCGAAACCGCAGCCGGCAACAGAGATTTCATCCAGCAGATCGACGGTATGCAGAAGGCCGCCGATCTCTATTTCCACGAGCTTGCCGAACCGCAGTCCAAGGCTCGCAAGGAAACCGACATGCCGATCGACCAGATCGTCAAGATCGGCGTCAACGAAACAAAGGGCCAGCTCGACGGGTTCCGTCAGGCGTCCGCCAAGATCAAGGCTGCCGCGCGCGATGAGTCGAACGCGCTTGCGGCTCTGCAGGCAGATGCCGGCAGTGATCTCCGTGCCACGCTGCTGACCGGCGGCATCGCTGCCGCTTTTGCCGCCGTCCTTCTTGCCTGGATGCTGTCGCGCAGCATCGTTCGCCCGATCGTCGGCATGACCTCGGCGATGGGACGCCTTGCCGGCGGTCAGAACAACATCGACGTTCCGGCCCTGGACCGCCAGGACGAAGTCGGCCGCATGGCCCAGTCGGTTCTGGTCTTCAAGGATGCGGCGATCGAGAAGCTTCGCCTGTCCGGCGAGACAGACCGCATGCGTAGCGACGCCGAGCGTCAGCGTCAGGCGAGCGACGAACAGAAGGCCCGCGAGGAAACCGAACTTCGCTTTGCCATCGAAGGCCTTGCCGGCGGTCTTTCCGATCTCGCCAACGGCAACGTCGCCGTTCGCATCACGACGCCGTTCGCATCGCAATTCGATCGCCTGCGCAGCGACTTCAACAACGCCGTCGAGAAGCTGCAGGGCGCCCTCCAGTCCGTCGGCCGCAATGCTTCCGCGATCAATGCCGGCGCCGGCGAGATCCGCTCGGCTGCCGACGATCTCGCACGTCGGACCGAGCAGCAGGCGGCTGCCGTCGAGGAAACCGCAGCAGCGCTCGAAGAGGTCACAACCACCGTTCGCGACTCCGCCAAGCGGGCCGAGGATGTCGGCCAGCTGGTCGAGCGCACGCGCCTCGGCGCCGAGAAGTCCGGCGATGTCGTCCGCAAGGCCGTCTCTGCGATGCAGGAGATCGAAAAGTCCTCCGGTGCGATCAGCAATATCATCGGCGTGATCGACGACATCGCCTTCCAAACCAACCTTTTGGCGCTGAATGCCGGCGTCGAAGCGGCACGTGCCGGTGAGGCGGGCAAGGGCTTTGCCGTCGTCGCGCAGGAAGTGCGTGAGCTGGCGCAGCGCTCGGCGAACGCCGCCAAGGAGATCAAGGCGCTGATCAACACGTCGGGCACGCAGGTCAATGTCGGCGTCTCGCTCGTCGACGAAACCGGCAAGGCGCTGGCCGAGATCGTCGGCGCCGTCCAGGAGATCAACAAGCATGTCGGCGCCATCGTCACCGCAACGCGCGAACAGTCGATCGGCCTGCAGGAGATCAACACGGCCGTCAACAACATGGATCAGGGTACGCAGCAGAATGCGGCCATGGTCGAAGAGCAGACGGCGGCCAGCCATTCGCTCGCGCAGGAGGCCGGCGCCCTCGACGATCTGCTGCAGCAGTTCAATCTCGGCAACAATGTCGTCGCGGCAGCCTCTCGCGCCGCTCCCGCCCACGCCGCATCGCGTCCGGTCGCCTCTCCGGCTCGTGTCCTGACCAGCCGTGTCGCCAGCGCCTTCGGCGGCAAGGCGGCAACCGCCGCAGCCGTCAAGGAAGACTGGACCGAGTTCTGAGACGCAGGCTCATTCGAACGAAAAAGAAGGGCGGCCCGATCGGGTCGCCCTTTCAAAGGGGTGGGGACACTCCCGCTATCGGACCGCTTGGAGACCGCTCCCGCTAGGAATTTGGCTCGGCAATAGGTCGATCCAGAAAAGCTGCCAACATTGCGAGCGATGCCGATATCAGCATCGCCCCGAAGAGCGCATAGACTGTTGCTAACTGCGCGACAAACACACCGGCAATCGCGACGACAAGCGCTCCACCGGCGATCGACATCGCAGCGGCCAGCCCTGCGGCAGTTCCGGCGAGTTCCACATGCACCGAAAGCCCGCCGGTGTTGGCGGCAGGCATGGTCAGCCCGTTGCCGATGCCGATGAACACGCAAGGCCCAAAGAATGCCAGGATGTGGGTATTTCCCGACATCGACAGGCTCAAACCGACCAACAGCCCCTTGCACGTCAGCAGACGCGCGAGAACCAGCATGGTGCCGAGCGGAAGTCTGGAGGCGTAGCGGCCAGCCAAATAGCTGCCCAGGATAAAGCCTGCGGGGATCATTCCCATGTAGAGGCCCAGTGCCGCGGTTGACCCGTCAAGCGATTTACCGATCGCCAACGGTGCGCCTCCAAGGAAGATGTAAAGTGTGCCCATGGAGAAGGTCATGCACAGGGTGTACGTCCAGAACCGTGCCGAATACAGTAGCTGGCCATAGGAGGCGAGGTAGTTGGCCCTTGCGCCGGAAGAGATCGCAGCAGTCTCTTTCAGCTCGCTATAGACGAGGCGAGTGCTGCGGCACCAAGGATCGCGAAGACGACGATCCGAACAACTCGTCCAGAAACCCGCCAAGCAGCGGACCGAGCATCGGTGCGATCGCCCATCACATGGCCAGATAACCCAACTTGCTCGCGGCTTTGCGTTCGGCCGACGTTTCCTTGATGACGACGAGCGCGATGGAAAAGCAGGTCGCTATGGACGCTTGCATCGCCCGAAACAGAAGGAAGACGCCAATATTGGTCGCGAGCGCGCAGCCAACAGACGCGGCGATGAATATCGAAATCGCAATTAATGCTACCGGCCTGCGTCCGTATCGATCCGAGATTGCACCCGCGACGAGGTTCGTCAAGGCGGTGGCGATCGCGTAGCCGGCAACCGCGAGGTTGACGAGTGCGAAATCAGCTCGGAACGTCGCGGCAATATGCGGTAGCGACGGCAGGATCGCGTTCACCGGCAGCACGGCGATCGCCGAGAGCAGGATGAGGGTCGTCAGCCGCGGCGGGCTAGCAGTGGAAGGGACTACGGTTGTCCGGGTCCTTGGTGTGCTCGAAGTGTCAATGGGATTGTGGCCCGTCATGGCGTTGGTCTCTTTTCCGTGGGAGATGGCGAAAGCCTGACGAGGCGCGCTGAACTCCAGCCATAAAAAAGGCCCCGTCAGGAGCCTGCTTACCGCGCATGGGTGCTTTCGCCGGATGGCTATGCCATCCCGCCCATGCGCTCCATCACCACGATGAGAGCCATTGCGATTTTCATGATCGTTACGGCTAGAGAGAAATTTGCCTGTCGTCAATGCAGGCAGGCAGAGACGGCCTGTGCGTCAGGCCGCCATGTCGCGCCGGCAAGGATGCAGGAGTCTAGCCTGCGACGCCGACAGCCAGGCCACGGCCAAGCGCCTTGAACACCGTCGAGACGATCCCCGCACGGTCGAGGCCTGCGTGGGCATTCATTACTTCCGGCTTTGCCTGTTCCATCCACACGTCGGGCATGACAAGCGAGCGGATCTTCAGGCCGTTGTCGAGGAGACCGTCCATCGCCAGGAACTGGATGACCTGGCTGCCGAAGCCACCGATTGCACCTTCCTCGACGGTGATCAGGATTTCGTGGTGGCGGGCAAGCTGGCGGATCAGTTCGTGATCCAGCGGCTTGGCAAAGCGCGCATCGGCAACCGTCGTCGAAAGGCCGGCTGCATCCAGATCCTCTGCCGCAAGTAGACAGTCGGCGAGGCGGGTGCCGAAGGAAAGCAGCGCCACCTTAGAGCCTTCCTTGACGACGCGGCCCTTGCCGATCTGCAGGATCTCGCCGCGGGCAGGCATTTCGATGCCGACGCCTTCGCCGCGCGGATATCGGAACGAGATCGGACCGGCATCATAGGCCGCTGCGGTTCGCACCATGTGTTTCAGTTCGGCCTCATCCGCCGCCGCCATGACCACGAAGCCGGGCAGGGTGGCGAGGAAGGTCGTATCGAACGAACCTGCATGGGTCGGGCCATCGGCGCCGACAAAGCCGGCGCGATCGATGGGGAAGCGAACCGGCAGCCCCTGGATCGCAACGTCGTGGACGACCTGGTCGTATGCACGCTGCAGGAAGGTCGAGTAGAGGGCGGCGAACGGCTTGAAGCCCTCGGCTGCGAGGCCCGCCGCAAAGGTCACCGCATGCTGTTCGGCGATGCCGACATCGAAGCACCGCGACGGGAAGACGCTTGCGAGCTTGTCGAGCCCGGTGCCGTTGGGCATGGCGGCGGTGATGCCGACGATCTTGTCGTCGAGCTCCGCTTCGTGCACCAGCGCTTCGGCGAAAACACTCGTGTAGCTCGGTGCGTTCGGCTTCACCTTCGCCTGCGCCCCGGTGATGACGTCGAACTTGTTGACGCCGTGGTACTTGTCGGCTGCCGCCTCCGCCGGCGCATAGCCCTTGCCCTTCTGCGTCACGACATGGATCAGAACCGGACCTTCCGCATTGTCTCGTACATTGCGCAGCACCGGCAGCAGGTGCTCGAAGGAATGACCGTCGATCGGACCGATATGATAGAAGCCCATCTCTTCGAACATGGTCCCGCCAGTCACATAGCCGCGGGCATGCTCGACCGCGCGGGTGATGGCGCGATCGACGTTCTTACCAAGGTAGGCCGTCAGTTTCTTGCCGAAATCACGAAAGCCCATGTAGGTGCGGCCGGAGGCTAGGCGCGCGAGATAGGCGCTCATCGCGCCGGTCGGCGGCGCAATCGACATGTCGTTGTCGTTGAGGATGACGATCAGCCGGGCATCGAGTGCGCCAGCGTTGTTCAAGGCCTCATAGGCCATGCCGGCCGACATCGCGCCGTCGCCGATCACCGCGATCACGCGGCGGTCGGTCTTGTCGAGCTCCGAGGCAACCGCCATGCCGAGGCCGGCGGAAATCGATGTCGAAGAATGAGCGGCGCCAAAGGGATCGTATTCGCTTTCAGCGCGCCGCGTGAAACCGGAAAGTCCGTCTTCCTGGCGCAGCGTGCGGATGCGGTCGCGTCGTCCGGTCAGAATCTTGTGCGGATAGCACTGGTGCCCGACATCGAAGATCAGCCGATCTTCCGGCGTATTAAAGACGCTGTGGATCGCAATCGTCAGCTCCACCACGCCGAGGCCCGCGCCGAGATGGCCGCCGGTGCGTGACACCGCGTCGATCATTTCATCCCGCACCTCGCGCGCAAGCTGCGGCAGGTCGCGATCCTCCAGCTGTCGGAGGTCGGCCGGATAGGTAACCTTGTCCAGCAGCGGCGTCTTCGGCGGTTGTGTCACGGGTGGGCGCTCTTTCTTGTCATTCTTGGGCAGGATGCCTTTAAGCCATAAATTGCGGTGAAAAAAGTCGATTTCAAGAACGGCTGAAACTCCTTTCTAGAGGAGATCATCCTTCCGGCAAAGGTATGAATTCTTCTTCGTCCCCCGGAACGATGTCGAACTTGCCGGTCCGCCACTCTTCCTTTGCCTTTTCGATGCGCTCTTTCGAGGACGAAACGAAGTTCCACCAGATGTAGCGCTTCGAGTTCAGTGCCGCTCCACCGAACAGCATCAGATGGCAGCCCTCTCTGCCTGCTTCGAGCGTGATCGCATCGCCGGGGCGGAAGACGAGGAGCTGATCGGCGGCAAATCTATCGCCCGATATCACGACTTCGCCTGACAGCACGTAGGCCGCCCTCTCCTCGTGTCCCGCAGCGAAGGGAAACTTTACGCCGGCCTCGAGACTGATATCGGCATAGAGCGTGTCCGAGAACACCTTCACCGGCGAGGACATTCCCTCGAACGATCCGATGACGACGCGTCCGCGCACGCCACGTTCGTCGATCACGGGCATGTCGCTCTTTTCGGTGTGTGCAAAGGAGGGATCGATCTCCTCTTTGTCGTCGGGCAGGGCAAGCCATGTCTGCAGGCCCGACATCAACAGCGGATGGCCGCGCAAGTTGTCGGGCGTGCGCTCGGAATGCACGATGCCGCGTCCTGCCGTCATCAGGTTGATATCGCCGGGGCGAATGACCTTCTCGGTGCCGAGGCTGTCCCGATGCCGGATCTCGCCGTCGAAGAGGTAGGTGACCGTCGACAGCCCGATATGCGGATGCGGCCGTACGTCCAGGGCCTCGTTCGGCTTCAGGATCGCCGGCCCCATGCGGTCGAAGAAGATGAACGGCCCGACGAGCCGCCGCTGCCGCGTCGGCAGCGCTCGCCGCACCTCGAAACCGCCGATATCGCTGGTGCGCGGGATGATGAGGTTCTCGATCGCGTCGCAACTGAAGGCGTCGCCGGGCAGGGGGTCTTTACCGGGGAAGAAGGACATGAGCGGGTCTCCGATCAGAGTAGCAACACCTTAACCGCAAGCGGCGCAGAGGCAAGCGGCGGCCGGCACTGCGGCACAGCCGATATAATCCGTTCGATAGTATAAAGCGTTTCTTCACCGACCAGCAGACTTTGCTGCCGGAACGGCCGGGATGCCTTGTTTCATTTTGAAATACCTGCCAGCAAAAGAGGTGTTTTGAACAGCGGGAATATTGTCGTATATGCAATATAATCAAAGGCGTAAGGTTAGAAAGACGAGCGCAACAGCCGGTCTCTTGGCAGTGGGAGTAGCTCTCTCCTCCTGCGGGACAAATCCGAATTCGCTGGAAATGAACGAGAGCGCAAAGGAGGCCGGCAAGCGCGCGAACCCATGGTTCAGGAGAAAGGTGCCGCAGCGGTCGTGTCTCATTGAACGAGACTTATTGCCAGAGAGGTCAGGTCCGCCTCCAGAAGATCGTCGATGGCAGGATCGATCCGGGTCCTTTTGTCGAGTTGGGACAGCCCACCGGTTTCTATGGCGACAAGGCCCTGAAGGAGTTTGCCAAGCTTTTCGATGCAGATGCTTACGCTGAACCTGCCAGCGATCGCCAAGGCAACGGCCGTCGAAGACATCCGCACGTCTTTCCGGCCAATTGAGCCCGGGCGCTACATCGTCACCTTGGTCAATTGCAGCAACGGCAACAGCGGCGCGGCAATGGGCTTTGGAAATGTCGGCTTGCCCGGTGTAAAGGGCTCGAATCCGCAAATTCCAATTCTAGGCGATAATTCTATCGTGATCGGAAAGGGCGAAATCGTCGACGCCGGCATCGTCGATATCGTCTCGACGGGTTCGAGCGGCGTCTTCTTCAAGAACGAGACGGCCCGTCTTGTGGGATCGGAGGCGCCCCAACCGTTCAGGGAGCATCAAGCGGAACCTGCCGGAAAACTATGCCCGCATTACCTACAGGAAATTTTCAGCCGATGACGGCCTCCTGCTTCCAGAAAATAAAAAAACAACGGAGAAACAATAGTATGACGATTATGTTCATAACGGCAACGCCCAAAACGGCATCTGCCCTTCTTGCAATGACGCTTGTTGCAGGCATTGCGCTCCCGCAGGTGGGCATGGCTGCACCCGCCGCCGGAATCAGGGGAACGGATATCGCCATTGCCGCATTCAAGGATGTTTACTTGCGCTCCGCGCCATCCTTCGCCTCGGCCCTTACCAAGGCAAAGCGCTACGGCGTGAAGGAAACCACCAAGCTTGGCGATTCGAACATCGGCATGACCAGCGACGATTCTATATCCGTTCAGGTCAAGCTGAAGCGGGAATGCGCCGTCACGAGCCCCAACCGCTCGAATCCCACCCTTCATGCGCAGTTTCTGCGCACCATCGCCGAGGTCGCAGATGCGCCGCCGCAGGGAAACAAGGCGGGAGTGCCATTTACCGGCACCATTCAGGGCCATTGCTTCGTCTTCATGCATGACAGGAAAGGCGGCGAAGCCTACGTGATGATCAGTCTGGAGAAATAGTCCGCGCGCAATGGCGGTGGTCGAACGATCACTGCCCGTCAAGCGACTCGACGCCCTGCGGCTTGCCGGCGCGGTCGAGGCGGATCTTTTCGATGCGGTTTTCGGCAGCCGACAGCAGCGTTTCGCAATGCTTCTTCAGCGCCTCGCCGCGCTCATAGATCTCGATGGATTCGTCCAGCGCCACGTCGCCGCGTTCCAGCCGGGCCACGATGCTTTCGAGTTCGGCAACAGCCTTCTCGAAGGAAAGACCGGAAACCTCCGGCTTGGCGCTGTCAGTCATACTCAACCCTTCATCATTCTGAGAATATGCAGGCCGGCCGATTCGGCGAGGCCTTCGAGATCATAGCCGCCTTCCAGCAGGCTGACGACCCGGTTTCCGGCACTTTTGTCGGCCACCTCGAGCAAGCGCCCGGTTGCCCAGTCGAAATCTTCGCCGACGAGATTGATCTGCGCCAGCGGATCGCGGTGATGCGCGTCGAAGCCGGCCGAGATGATGATCAGGTCCGGACGGAAATCGAACAGCGCCGGCAGCACGCGCGATTTGAATGCCTCGCGGAAGTGATCACTGCCAACGTTCGGAGACAGTGGCGCGTTGACAATGGTGCCGTGCTTACCGCTCTCGTCCTTGGCGCCGGTGCCGGGATAAAGCGGCATCTGGTGCGTTGAGCAGAAGAGCACGGAAGGATCGTCCCAGAAGATATCCTGCGTGCCGTTGCCGTGGTGCACGTCCCAGTCGACGATCGCCACGCGCTCGGCGCCGTGCACCTTCTGCGCATGACGGGCGGCGATCGCGGCATTGTTGAAGAAGCAGAAGCCCATCGCCCTCGATTTTTCGGCATGATGGCCGGGCGGGCGGGCAGCAACGAAGACGTTGTCCGCCTTGCCGGTGAAGACGTCATCGACAGCGGCCATCGCGCCGCCGATTCCCGTCAGTGCCGCTTCGAAGCTCTTTCTGCTGGCATAGGTATCGGCTTCGAGCTGATTGATTTCGCCATCCTCTTCCGGCACCTGGCGCAGGACCGAAAGCAGGTGCTCTTCGGGATGGGCAAGCAGCACGGCCTCTTCGGCGGCTTGCGGCGCGCGCTTGCGGTCAAGCCCAGCGAAATTCGGATGCTCCAGGGCCACGTTGATTGCCCGCAGACGGTCGGACCGTTCGGGATGGCCGGCGGGCGTTACGTGTTCCAGGAAAATCGGGTGCTCGTAAAGGCGGGTGCTCATAGGATCACTCTATCTTTACCTCCCGTCATGATCCACAGCAGATGGGGCTCGACGCTGCGATTTCAACAAGCGCGCACCTTGCTCCTCGCACCGGTCCTCCCGTTTACTTCGGTCGACCTCGCGGCTAGTCTTCGGGGAGGGGGAAATTGGTAGAAAGATCAATGAACGAGGTCACGCGCACCGTTGAGATGAATGTGCCGTTCCGCGACGTCGACATGAACGGCCAGGTATTTTTGGGTTCCTATATTTCCTATGCCGAGTCCGTGCTGGCCACCTTTTGGTCGTCAAGGCCACGGTTGGAGAATGAGCCGCTTTATATCGCCAGCAAGGTGACCTGCATCTTGCATCGGCCGATGCATTACGACGAGAGAGTCCTGTTCACGGCATCGGTCGACAAGATCGGCGTGCGTTCGGTTGGCTTCATCATTTCGGCCGATATTGGCGATGAGCGCTCTGCGGAGGTCGAAATCATCTGGCAGGCACGCTCACGCGAAGATCGTTCGCCAGTCCCGCTTCCGGAGGTCACGCGTGACTGGCTTTACGGTTTCGTCGACTAGCTGCGCACCGGCAGCAGGGGATAACCGACCATGACCGCGCGGCCGACAAGAGCCGCAACGAACGCCTTGACGACGTCACCAGGAATAAACGCCATCGAGCCGAGGAAGGCCTTGGAGAGGCCAAGCTGGGCGGCGACCGCCAGATAGACGATGCCGAAGGCGTAGAGAACCACGATGCCACCGATCATTGCGGCAAGGAAAAAGCCGACTGTCTGCACCAGCGCCGACTGTTCGGATTTGACCAGCCGCTCGCTGACCCAGCCGGTCACGAAAGCAGCGAATACCCAACCGATGAGGAAGCCGGTGGTCGGTGCGGCGAAAGCGGCAAGCCCGCCGCGGCCGCCTGACAAGACCGGAAGGCCGATCGCGACAAGCACGAGAACAATCAGGACCGCGATCGTGCCGCGGCGCGCACCAAGCACGACACCCGCCATCATCACGCCGAGCGACTGCGCGGTGATCGGTACCGGAATGAAACCAAGCGTGATCGGCGGCAGAATGCCGAGCGCGACGATGATGGCCGCAAAGAGAGCGGAGAGAACGAGGTCGCGAGTGCTCATGCAGGGCTCCTGTTAGCGAGTTCTCAAATTGACATGCCGCCGAACGCCGCGCGCGTCAATCGCCGCGGCAATGTTATCCGCATCCCTCAGCGTCAGAATGATCAGTGGCACGAGCACTGTTGTCGGTCGCACCTTGATGCCCCGTGCAGCGTGCGCCTCGCGGATAGCCTGGTAACGGCCGAGAATCTCGGGAACAAAGCGGACGACAAGGCCGACAGCGAGGCCGACATCGTCGGCCCGGAGGAGGCCGAGGCGCTCCAACGGCCGCGCCAGCAGCGTAATCTCGTCGATGAATTGCGCGATCGTTGTCGTCGCCGTCACGGCGGCAGCAAACAGCATCAACGCCGTCAGCCGCAGCAATGCGACGACCGCAACATGCCAGGGATTGAAGGCAAGACTGAACAGCGCAACGACGAGGATGGTCAGGAATATCGGCTTCAGGCGCGCAAGCGCTGACCGCGTCGAGAGGCCGATGTTGAAGTAGATCGTGGCCATTACGAGCACTGCCAGGGCAAGCAGCAGGAGGTTCGCCGAAAGGAAGAGCAAGACGCCAAGAGCGGCAAGCGCAAGCAGCTTGGTGCGGGCGGAAAGGCGGTGCATGGCGCTGTTGCCTTCGACGAAAAGCGACTTCATCGGCTGGCGATCTCCTTGTAGCGGCGGATCGCTTCTGTGGCAGGCGCGTCGGCAACAAGGTTGCCTTCGTGGAAAACCAGCACGCGTTCGTAATCAGCGACCAATTCCAGATCGTGGCTGATGACGATAGCGTTCTCTGGAAGGCCTTCCACCAGCCTCTGCACGAGGCAGCGGTTCTTGAGATCCAGCTGGTTGGTCGGTTCGTCCAGGATAAGAATGTCGGGCCCGGTAGCCAGCACAGAGCAAAGGGCTGCAAGTTGGAGCTCCCCGCCCGAAAGCTCGTGCGCGCGGCGGTCGGCAAGATGGGCGGCGCTGAAACGCTGCAGGACCGCCTCCACCTTGGCTGTTATTTCTGCCGGTTTGTAGCCGCGGCTCTTCAGGCCGAAGGCGATATCGTCGCGCACGACGGGCAGGATGATCTGGTTTTGCGGGGACTGGAAGATGAAGCCGACATCGGTAAGGATCGCCTTGGCGTCGGCGGTATCGCGCCCGTTGACGACCACGCGCCCGACGCTCGGCTTGGTCAGGCCGTTGATGAGACGCGCAAAGGTCGTCTTGCCCGACCCGTTGAGGCCGATGATGCCGACGCGCTTTTCTGTGAGCTGCAGCGTGACTGGTGCCAGCGCGACGCGCGTACCATAGCTGACCCCTGCGCCTTCGAAACGGATATCCACTTGGTCCCTCGTGAATTGAGAGGCCGTTCTATAACGAATTTCGCACTTTGAAAGCTCAAAATCTCGCATTGAATGCCGGCTGCTCCTACCTGATGATCGTGCCAACATATCGGGTGGCTAGGAACATTTTCCGTTCTATGATGCGCAGATGACGAATCTCATTTCGAATTCCGATGCCCGCCGCATATTCCTCGCCAAGCAGGGCCTGAGCGCGCCGCCGAACAAGGCGTTGACGAAGGCCGGCCTGCTGGAACTCATCCACGAGATCGGCTTCGTGCAGGTGGATAGCATTCAGACGGTGGAGCGGGCGCACCACCAGATCCTGTTTTCCCGCAACCAGACTTACAAGCGCGAGCATCTGACTGCACTTCTGGAGAAGGAAGGCTCGCTTTTCGAGCACTGGACGCATGACGCCTCGATCCTGCCCAGCGCCTTTTTCCGATACTGGAAACACAAGTTTCGCCACGAGGAAGAGGTGATCGGCGAACGCTGGCGAAAATGGCAGGGGGAGGGGTTCGAACACGCCTTCGACGAGACATTTAAGCGGGTTGCTCGCGACGGAGCAATCATGGCCCGCGAGATCAAGGCGGATGGGCACGTTTCCGGCGGCTGGTGGAACTGGCATCCGAACAAGACGGCGCTCGAATATTTCTGGCGCACCGGCAAGTTCGCCATCGCCGGACGCTCCAACTTCCAGAAGATCTATGATTTGGTCGAGCGCGTCATTCCCGCCGAATTCCACGAGCCAGAAGTCAGTCGTGAGGAGTTTGTCGACTGGGCCTGCCGCAGTGCGCTGACGCGCCTGGGCTTTGCAACGCATGGCGAGATCGCCGCTTTCTGGGATCTGCTGTCGCCCGATGAAGCGAAAGCATGGGTCAACGCGCATCGCGACGAGTTGACCGAGGTTCTGATAGAGCCGGCGCTTGGCGGCAAACCGCGAGCCTCCTGGGCCTTCCTGGATCTGCTGACGAGCCTTCAGGACTATCCCGATGCGCCGCCGCGCGTTCGCGTGCTCAGCCCCTTCGATCCGATGATCCGCGACCGTAATCGCACCGAACGTCTCTTCGGCTTCTTTTATCGCATCGAGGTGTTCGTGCCCGAACCCAAGCGGGAATACGGCTACTACGTCTTCCCGCTTCTGGAAGGCGACAAGCTGATCGGTCGCATCGACATGAAGGCCGATCGCAAAGGCGGAACGCTGGACGTGAAGCGGCTGTGGCTGGAGCCGAGCGTGAAGGCTGCGGCCGGGCGGCTCGAAAGGCTGCATGCCGAACTGGAGCGCGTGGCAAAGTTTGCGGGACTGGAGAAGATCGTGCTGCTGGATGGGTGGTATACGAAGAGCTAGATGAAAGGCTTCTGTAACGGGCCTTGAGTCAATCCCTTGTGAGCTTAGTCCCTCGCCAAGTGCTTGCTTCTGTTGGGGTGGACGGCCCCGAACGGCATCGAAATGTGCCAGAGTGAGTCGTTAACGATCTCAAACGAAGGAGCCGTCCGTGGATCAGATTATCCGTATTGGCATGGATACGTCAAAGCACGTCTTTCAATTGCATGGCGTCAACGCCGCCGAGCAACCGATCCTGCCCGCAGTCGACGCTTGGCCGCTGCTCTATGGGGTCTGCTGACGCGCAGTCACCTGAGTGCTGCTTGCCTTTCGGCAGCCTAGCCCATCCATCGTCCCGGCGAAGGGACCTTGCTCCGGGGGGGCTGATGGCAGCGCCCGCCCGAAACCTGTCCTGGTGTCTCCTTCCGGCTCAGGCGGCCATGGCTGACGTCGCCTTGTGGGGGATGAAGTTGGTTTTATCCCTGAGCATGTGGTGCAACACCACCGCCAGCTTGCGGGCCAGCGCAACGCGCGCCTTTCTGGGACCTGCGCGCCTGGCGACCGCCAGCGCCCAGCTCTTCAGATCCGAACCCTTCACGGGGCGCGTCAGGATGACGTTGGCCGCCTCGTAGAGCGCGGTTCGTACGCCCACATCGTCGATCTTCGAGATGCGACCGCTATAGTCGGTCTCGCCCGATTGGTACTTCTTTGGCGTCAGTCCGAAATGCGGCCCGACCGCTCGGGATGAGCGGAAACGCTCGGGCGCATCAACGGCCGATGCGAATGTCAGCGCCACCACGACGCCAACGCCGGGCGTCGTCATCAGCCGCCGTGCGTTGTCGTCCTGACGGGCCAAGGCACGGAGCTTTCGTTCAAACCCGGCAAATTCGTCCGCAAGCGCGTCGCGCACCTTCAACAGCGACGCGGCGATCGCCTCCAAGGTCGGGTGACCTTCAATCAGCTCGCGGATGCGTGCCGCATAGGTGCGCCGCGTCGTCGGCCCCACCTTGAGGCCAAAACCGCGCAAAATGCCGCGGATGCTCATCTCGATGTCGTGAAGCTTGCCCTGGATGAGCTTGCGGCCGGTCAGCAGAGCACGAACCTCTTGGGCCGGAAGCGATCTGCAGTGGACTGGCCTGAACCAGCCAAGCCGCATCAACTGCGCAATACCCCGCGCATCCTTCTTGTCCGTCTTCACCGGCATCGTCTTGAAGGCGGCACGCACGTGGCGCGTCTCGATCAGTTCGACCGCCAAGACCCGCCTCTGTCATCCCGGCGTGCAGCCATTGCGACAAGGGACCGGCCTCCAGACCAATTCGTTCCATGGCCACGCCGTGCTCGCCAAACCAGGCGATCAACGCATCGGGCTCGCTGAGCACTTTTGCCTCCCGCACGATGCGGCCATCCGCATCCACCACGCACACACTTGAGTATTCCAATGACACGTCGATGCCGGCATACTCGCTCATGGTCGTCTCTCCGTGATGCTATGGAGCAGGCCATTCCTGACTCCGCGACACCATCATTGTGAGGGACGACCACCAGCCTTTCAAACCTCGCTGGCCGAGCTCCGCCCGTTACATCTAGACACAGCGATGCTCGCTTTCGTCAAGGTTCGCCGTATTCTTCGATTTCTTTCAGTGGTCGCCGCGCTGGCCGGATGCGCCGCCGCCTACGTCGCAAATCTCAAGAGCCACATCACCTCGATAAGTCCCGACGGTATTGTTTCCCTGGGAAACTATCGGATGCTGCGCGATCTGCATTACGATATCTCACTTGGGTTACTGCACGGCCTCGAAAGATGGCCGGATCCTGAAAGCTGTGCGCAACGAGACTCCTTCGAGATCGATTTGGAGCCGTTTCCGTACGGAGTGGGATGCACAAATCTGCCTATTGCGGATTCTGGATACTTGGGAGGTCCGGAGCAAGGGGTGGCTTGGCTGAGTGCGCAGCATCTAAAATACAACGATCACGCGCATTCTACCAAACGCTTCTGATCGCACGCTCAGCTTCGCATGCACCAAGCATACCGGGAGCTGTAGCAGCCTTATAGCGCAGTGGCGCCGCCGGTATTACATTCTGCAGCCTTATGCGTACGACTTCTCGATAACCTATCGCAACGATCGTCTCGTCAATATTGAGACCTTTGCCAACACTATCTAGCTGAATCTCAGCAAATCTCCGTATTGGCGATTTTGATCCCAAAGCCCTCGAGGCCGACGTAGTGACGCTCGCGGCTGGTGAGCAGCTTGATCGACGTGACGCCGAGGTCCTTGAGGATCTGCGCGCCAAGGCCGATCTCCAGCCATTCGCTTTCGCGGCTCTTGGCTTCGGCGTGGGATTCGCGGCCCTGGCTACGCGTCTTGCGGCCGTTGTCGTAATGGCCGACGCCGACGGAGCCTTCGCGGAGATAGACGATGATGCCACGGCCTTCCTCGGCGATCTTCTGCATGTAGTGATCGACCGGGCTCCGCTTCCCGAAGAGGTCCTCGGCGACGTTTTCGGGGTGTAGGCGTACTGGAATATCGATGCCGTCGCGGATATCGCCAAAGACGACGGCGAGGTGCTGCATCGGATCCCAGGGGAGCGAGTAGGTATGGGCTTTTGCCTTGCCGAAGGGCGTTTCGACATCAAAGCTGGCGCCGAGTTCGATCAGTGTTTCCTTGCGCTGGCGATAGGCAATCAGATCGGCCACCGACACGAGCTTCAAGTCGTGCTTTTCGGCGAACTCGACCACCTGCGGTCCGCGCGTGACGGTACCGTCATCATTGACCAACTCGCAGATCACGCCGATCGGCGGAAGCCCGGCAAGCTTGCAGAGATCGACGGCGGCTTCGGTGTGACCCGAGCGCATGAGCACGCCGCCTTCGCGCGCGACCAGCGGGAAGATGTGGCCCGGACGCACGAAGTCCCCGGCGCCGACATTGGGGTTGGCCAGGCTGCGAACAGTCAGCGTCCGGTCATCAGCGGAAATGCCCGTCGTCGTGCCGTGCTTGAAATCGACCGAAACGGTGAAGGCCGTCGTGTGGGCCGAGTCGTTTTCAGCAACCATTGCATTCAGATTGAGCCGGCGGGCTTCTTCCTTCGGCATCGGTGTGCAGACGATGCCGGAGGTGTGACGCACGATGAACGCCATCTTCTCCGCAGTACAATGGACGGCCGCAACGATCAGGTCGCCTTCGTTCTCGCGGTCGTTGTCATCCATCACCACGACAATTTCGCCAGCCTCGAAGGCCCGGATCGCATCGACGACGCGCTTCTGATCGTAAGGCATGTCAGTGTTCCTATTTCAGCCGGCCGGTCTGGCCGCGGTCACGGAGATAGTGGTCGGCAATGGCGCAGGCGACCATCGCTTCGCCGATCGGCACGGCGCGAATGCCGACGCATGGATCGTGCCGTCCCTTGGTACGGATATCGACATTGTTACCGTCTGCATCGATCGACTGGCGCTCGGTCAGGATCGATGAGGTCGGCTTGATGGCGAAACGCGCGATAACAGGCTGACCGGTGGAAATGCCGCCGAGAATGCCGCCGGCCTTGTTCGACAGGAACAACGGCTTGCCGTCATTGCCCATGCGCATCTCGTCGGCGTTTTCCTCGCCGGTGATCTCGGCGGCCTCGAAGCCATTGCCGATTTCGACGCCCTTGACGGCGTTGATTGACATCAGCAGCGAGGCGATATCCTGGTCGAGCTTTCCATAGATCGGCGCACCCAGACCTGCCGGTACGCCCTCGGCCACGACCTCGACAACGGCGCCGATCGACGAGCCGTTCTTGCGGATGCCGTCGAGATAGTCTTCCCAGACAGGAACGATCTCAGGGTCCGGCGCAAAGAACGGGTTCTGATCGACCTGATCCCAATCCCAGTTCTGGCGGTTGATCTTGTGCTTGCCGATCTGCACCAGGGCGCCACGCACCTTGACGCCAGGCACGACGAGGCGGGCAATGCCGCCGGCTGCCACGCGTGCAGCCGTTTCGCGGGCTGACGAGCGGCCGCCGCCGCGGTAGTCGCGGATGCCGTATTTTACATCGTAGGTATAGTCGGCATGGCCGGGCCGGTACTGTCGTGCGATCTCGCCGTAATCCTTGGAGCGCTGGTCGGTGTTCTCGATCATCATCGAGATCGGCGTGCCTGTTGTGATCATCGTCTCGCCGTCGGCGTCCAGCATAACGCCGGACAGCACCTGGACGAGATCGGCTTCGCGACGCTGCGTTACAAAGCGCGACTGGCCGGGCTTTCGCTTGTCGAGCCAGACCTGAATGTCCTCGAGCTTGAAGCGCAGACCGGGAGCGCAGCCGTCGACGACGCAGCCCAGCGCCGGCCCGTGGCTCTCACCCCAGGTGGTTACGCGGAAGAGATGACCGAATGTGTTGTGCGACATGTGTCCCGACCGGATCACGCCAACCGGTCGTCACCGGCGGCGTCCTTCATCTGAAAAATGCGCGACACTCATAGGCCAAAAAGACGCAGCGGCAAAAGCCTTTCTTTGCTCGAAACCGTCAACGAAAGGAAATGGTGTTTCCGTTGATTGTAAACGATGGCCTCAGGAGGCGATACTCCAGGAGCTTCCGATCGCCATTTGCGCGAAGTCCGCGAAGGACAGCGGGCGCGAGAACGCGTAGCCCTGCAGAAGGTCGCAGCCGAGTTCGTGGAGGAGGGTGGCGTGAGCCGCCGTTTCGACGCCTTCTGCTACCGTCTCGACTCCGAGCGAGCGGGCGATCTCGATGATCGAGCTGACCAGTGCGCGCTCCTGCGGCGAATTCATGATCGGCTGCACCAGCTGCCTGTCGATCTTGAGCCGCTTCGGTTTGAGCTTGAGGAGACTGACGATCGACGTATGACCGGTGCCGAAATCGTCGATCTCGATGTCGATCCCAAGCGCCTTGATCCGTTCAAGGTTATGGGTGGCCACATCCTCGCTTTCGTCGAGAAATATTGACTCGACCAATTCAAAGGACAGTTCGCCGGGCCGGATTTGCAGGCCGCTTAATGTCTCGACCAGTGTCTCGTCATGCAGCCGTCGCGCCGAAACGTTGACCGAAATCTTCGGAACGGAGACGCCCCTTGCTGTCCAGCGCATCTTGTCCTTCAGTGCCGTGTCGAGAACGATGCGGTCAAGGGTTTGGACGACGTTGATCTCGTCGGCGATCTTCAGAAATTTGTCCGGCGTCAGCAGTCCCCGGGACGGATGTTGCCAGCGAACCAGGGCTTCGACGCCGGTGAGTTGCATCGAGCGCGCTGAGAACTGCGGCTGATACCAGGCGGTAAACTCGCCGTTCTCGATGCCGGCAAGGATCTCGTCGGCCAGGCGCTTGTTGTTTATGATGTCGGCTTGAAGATTGTGGCTGAAGAATTCGTGGCGGTTCCGCCCCTGGCTCTTGGCGCGGTAAAGGGCGATGTCGGCGTTGATCAGCACTTTGCGGGCATCGACGTGCATGCCATTGGCGAGCGCGATGCCGATGGAGACGCCGCAACGGCAGGCGAACCCTTCGAAGTCGATCGGCTGGCGCATCTGCTCGATGACGCGGCCGGCCAGCGCCGACATATCGGCATCACTGGCGTTGAGCGACAGAATGACGAACTCGTCGCCGCCGATACGCGCGACGAGGTCACCACCGCGCAGGTTCCTCGACAGCACTCGTGACGCGTGGATCAGCATCGCGTCGCCGGCGGCATGGCCGAGCGTGTCGTTGATCTCCTTGAACCTGTCGAGGTCGATGTGGAGGATGGCGAACTTCTGCCGCTCACTGCGGCCATCGAGCGTCAGCCTTTCAAGTGCGATATCAAGTTTGCGGCGGTTGGCGAGCGCCGTCAGCGGGTCGTGCAGCGAATTGTGCTCGATGCGGTTCTTGGCGATCTCGAGCTCGATATTCTTGGCGATCGCCTCGTCCTTGGCCGCCTTGAGCTGCGCGGTCATCAGAGCATCTTCGGTGACATCGAAGGCGACGCCGATGATCTTCAGTTTGCCGCTGGGGGTCTGGTGAACCTTGCCCGTCGAACGAACGTAGCGCATCGCGCCGTCTTCCGTCGGGACACGGCAGATCAGGGTATGAGTGTCGCCAAGTTGCTTGAAATGGCGAGCGCTCTCGACCGCCAGTCCCCTGTCTTCAGGCAAGATACAGGAAAGCCAGACCGGTTCGGTCATGAATCCGGCCCTTGGCGTCAACCCATAAAGCTCGTGCATCCGCTCGTCCCAGATCGAGCCTTCGTCGCCGAGCGTCGCTTCCCAGATGCCGCACTGATAGGAGTCGAGCGCGAGATCCAGCTTGCCGGAGAGCTCGGAGAGCTCCGCCTCGCGCCGTGACAGTTCGTCCAGCGCCATTTCGAGTTCGGCATTCTTAATGTCGCTGACATCCTTCGCCCTGCGCAGCGTTTCAGCCGCTTCCGCGTCGGCGGTGACGTCCCAGACGATGCCGATGGTTTTGTCGTCGCCGGCCGCGTCCGTGTAGAAGGAGCCGACGGAGCGCAGATGTCGGACAGTGCCGTCCTCGGCTACGACCCGGTATTGTGTTTCATAGGCGGAGCCGGCGACGTTGTAGTTGAAGAAGTGGACCTCGGCGATGTGCCGGTCTTCGGGAACGATCGCAGCAAGCCAGTCTTCCAGCGAATGACTGCCATCTTCTGCCGGTTTACCGTGGAGCGCTGCGGCCCGGGCATCCCAGAACAGGGTATGCCCGTGGTCGTGCAGTTCCCATATGCCGATATTCGAGGATTCCAATGCTAGATTGAGGCGCTGCGACAGCTTCAGCAGCGTTGCCTCGCGCATCTTGAGTTGCTCGATGTTGCGATTGCGCTCGCCGAGCAGCAGGGTCGCAAAGAAGACCGGGACGACCGTGATGCAGCCGGCGGCGGCGATGATCAGGCGGAGCGTTGACTGGTTCTCGGGAACAGCGTTCCAGCCGGTCTTCGGGACCGCCGCAATCTGCCAGCGCCCGCCCGCAAAGGCGATCTTTCGCGTTATCGGTTGCTTCTCGCGCAAATCCTGCACGCCGAAGAAGGGCGTGACCGAGTCCGCCGTAGCGAGGTCGCGTACCGCGATCGAGAGGTGATCGAGGTGGGGATACTTCTCCTGATTCTCGCTGTTGCGCGCCGGCCGCAAGCCGGTGCTCTGATAGAACATGTCTGCATCGATCATGACCTCGACCGCGCCCCAGATCCGGCGTTGCCCATTCTCCTTCACGAAGACAGGAAAGAAGATCGCGAACGCTTCCGTGCCGTCGGCCACCGTGATCGGGCCAGAGAAGCGTGCCTGCTGCGTGCCGGCGGTGCGCATCACCGACTGACGCGCGGCAAGAGCGTCGCGGACATCTTTCCCAATTCGGCCTTTCCCGGCCTGTGGCGGATAGACGGCGCCGACGATGAAATCCGGTGCGACGGCAATATTCAGGAAGTGGGGGTTCTGGATGAGCAGCCAGTTGATCTGCCGCTCCATCTCCTCGGCATTTACGCTCGAATTGACGGCAACCATGTTGGCCAGGTCGCGAACGACCGTGATGTCCATGTTGATCTGCGCAGTCATCCGCGCCCGAATCAAACTTACTTCGTTTTCTGTCCGTATCGTCAGTTCGCGCAGATGAGCGGCAGTATTGGCGCGGTCCAGCCCGAAGCCGACGATGACAACAACAACAGTAACAAGGCTGGAAATCAGGAGGGCTAGGCGTGTATGCCTGAAGACGCGCCGCAATGTGTTGCTGTCTCTAAGGCGGAATAGCAAAACCCAGTCTCCCATGTTCGAGGACGACTGTAGAGAGAAGCCGTTAATTTACGCTTGCCCGCAAATACCCTTTGCCGGACGCGGAAACGTACTGGAAATGCAATTAATGAACCGGTGCCGTTATTGTTAAAATACTCTTCACCAATTTGGCGCGGCAAGTCATTCTTCAGGGCAAATTTCGCCATATTCGGGAGGTTATCTGTGCGCAGTTGGATTATTGAGTCGTGTTTTCGAGGGAATGCTGTCATGCGCTTCGTAGTAGCTACGCTTTTGGCCACTGCCAGTTTCTTGTCGCCGATCAGCGGATTTGCCGAGAGCGCGGACGTCGAGGCGACGATCAAGAAGGTCGATGTGACAAATCTCAGCCTCACGCTT
Organism: Rhizobium sp. BK538; assembly: GCF_014197575.1. Taxonomy (NCBI): domain Bacteria; kingdom Pseudomonadati; phylum Pseudomonadota; class Alphaproteobacteria; order Hyphomicrobiales; family Rhizobiaceae; genus Rhizobium; species Rhizobium sp. BK538. The sequence goes on along the minus strand of NZ_JACIFT010000006.1, from coordinate 98,600 downwards.
GATGACGGAAAGACCTATCAGGCACCGGAAGAATTCAATTTCGAGGGGTTGAAGGCGGGCGTGAAGGTTATCGTCTTCTACACCGAGGTGGATGGCAAACGCGTCATCAACGATCTCGATATCGTCCAGTAATCAGGCCTAGATCCAGCCAATCAATCCGTTGTCGCGATCGATCTTGAGGATGCGATCCTGTGGGATCTCACCTTCGGCAGCCTCATCCTTGGGCAAGGCGGCAATCGTCCTGAAGAGACTGCGTATGACGCCGCCGTGGGTCACGCAAACCGTCGGTTTGTCGATGGAATTCAGCCAGGAAGCCACACGCCAGGACATGATTTCGTAGCTTTCCGCGTCGTCTCCCGGGGGAATGAAATCCCATTTGTTGAGATTGCGCTCGGTGACGCGGTCCCGGGCAGTGGCCTTCAGCTCCTTGATCGTGAAGCCTTCCCAGTCCCCGAAGGACACCTCGACCAGGCGCTCGTCGGTTCGATAGTCTTTCGATGGAAGACCCATCGCCTCGCGCATGATTTCCATCGTGGCGCGGGTGCGCGCCAGCGGGCTTGCTACAAAATCGAAGGGGATTGCTTCGACCTTGAGGATTTCTGCGAGGTCGATACCGTTCTGCCACGCCTGCGCTCTGCCGATGGCATTGAGCGGAATGTCTTTCTGCCCTTGCAGGCGGCGTTCGGCGTTCCAGTCTGTCTGGCCGTGTCTGACGACGTAGATAAGCAATGATCGGCTCCGTTTGGGGCACGCAACCCCTCAATCGCTGTCGCGAAGAAAGGGGTCGCGAGCGCGACGCAGCAAAGAGTGCGATCAGTCCTTTATGACGGAAATGTCCGGCGCGTCTACCGCCTTCATGCCGATGACGTGGTAGCCGCTGTCTGCGTGGTGGACCTCCCCGGTAACCGAACGCGAGAGATCCGAGAGCAAGTACAGACCGACATCGCCGACCTCTTCGATCGTTACTGTCCGACGCAGCGGCGCATTGTATTCGTTCCACTTCAGGATGTAGCGGAAGTCGCCGATGCCTGATGCTGCAAGCGTCTTGATCGGGCCGGCGGAAACAGCGTTGACGCGAATGTTCTTCGGTCCGAGGTCGACGGCCAGGTACTTCACGCTCGCTTCCAGTGCCGCCTTGGCAACGCCCATGACGTTGTAGTTCGGCATGACCTTCTCGGCGCCATAGTAGGTGAGCGTCAGCATCGAACCGCCGTCTATCATCAGCTTCTCGGCGCGACGCGCGACCGAGGTGAACGAATAGACGGAGATCTGCATCGTCTTGGCGAAGTTGTCAGCCGAAGTATCGACATAGCGGCCCGTCAGCTCGTCTTTGTCCGAGAAGCCGATCGCGTGAACGATGAAGTCGATCTTGCCCCACAGCTTTTCGACGTGGTCGAAGACGGCATCGATGGTCGACTCGTCGCTGACGTCGCAATGACCGGCAAGAACGCCGTTTACTTCTGCAACCAGGGGCTCTACGCGCTTCTTCAATGCGTCGCCTTGGTAGGTAAATGCGATTTCGCCGCCCTGTGCATGAATAGCCTTGGCAATACCCCACGCAATCGAACGATTGTTGGCAACGCCCATGATGACGCCGCGCTTGCCTGACATGAGGCCTGTTGCCTGAGCCATATTTCGCCCCCTAAGGAATTCTGATCGGTCCTGCCTATGGCATAGGCTGCTAATCGGTTCAAGATTGGCAGCAATCATCAACTGTTAGGGACCGTAACAAAGGGTGCGTGTGTCACCAAAATTTCACAGAAACAGCCCGTTCTTCATGCTCCGCATCAGATCCGTGACTTTGTCGTCGGGTTTTTCCCACAACATAATACGCAGTTCGACGACGAGATCGCCCCTGCCGCCGTCCGTGTTCGCCAACCCCTGACCCTGAATCTGGATGGTTTTGTCGGAGCCCGACCAGGCGGGAATCGTGACGGTGACGGGACCATTGGGGCCTTCAATACGCGCTTCGGTTCCGAGCACCGCATTCTCGATCGTTACCGGCAGCACCGTGTGCAGATCGAAGCCATTGACCGTAAACCGTTCATCCGAAGCAATGTGGATGCTGACGACAGCATCGCCGCGCTGCAAACCGGCGAGCTTGTGGCCCTGACCCTTCAGACGGATCTGATGACCTTCCGTCGTGCCGGCCGCCAGCGCAAATCCCGTGTCACGACCGTCACCGAGGTCGACCGTGACCCAACTGCCTTTGATGACCTCATCGACTGTGACGGTCTTCGTTACGAACTGGTCTGGCGCTTTTTCGGGCGCGGCAGCGCTGCCGCCGGTAAAGCGGCGAACGAGTGAAGTCAGCAAGCTAAGCGGCTGCATGACCGCGGAGGCCTGAGTGGTCGCGTCCTCAGCAGCTTGCTGTTCAGCCTCGGCGTTGGCTGCATCCGGCTGTTTGTCTGCATTCGCAATTTCCGCCTCCGGCCGCTTCGAAGCACCGGCGGCAAAACCTTGGGTGCGGCCGCCACCGGCCGCAGCGCGTGCCTGCGTGCCGAAGATACGCTCGATTATTTCTTCTGGCGGCTCGCCCGTACCTGTCTTCCGCTGCTTGGCGGCGTCCGCCGCAGCCTTCTGCGCGGCGGCGCGCGCAAGCTCTTCCATAACGCGCTCGGCATTGGCCTGAGCGGCCTTTGCACGTGCGGCAGCTTCGCGAGCTGCCTGACGCTGTTGCATGATCGTGTTCTCATTGGCCTTGGCTTCTGCCATGCGCGCGGCATTGTCGAAGAGGCTCCGCTTCTTCGGATCCTTCAACGTTTCATAGGCGCGGCCGATCTCGGCAAAGCGCGCGCTCGCCGTCGGGTCGCCCTGATTGTGATCAGGGTGAACGGCCTTGGCCATGTTACGCCAGGCTGCCTTGATTTCGTCCTGGCCCGCGTCCCGCTTGACGCCCAAAATCTTATAAGGATCGCGCATGTCCCAAACCGCCGGTGTTCCGATGCGGTGTGCCTGTCCTCTGCCCTAGCACCCCGAAGCCTCTCACTTGGCGCCCGGCCTCATCCACAGGAAGAAACCGTGCCCACCTGAGGCGGATTGTGGATAGAAGTTGCTAATCAGTTCTTATTCGACGTGGGAGACGTCTCGCTTTTGCGCCGAATGGTTAGCCTTTTGCTAAACATCATGAGAGAACGGAGCGCGCGTTAAGCATGCTCGGCCGGCGTTCAGCTTTCCGGCTGGAAACTCATGAGCTGCCAGTTTCCGCCGCCGACCAGGCAGGTCTTGCCGTAGAATTTTGCGATGCCGACATAGGAATGCCGCGTCGTGCGGAACTGGCGGCAAACCTTGCCGGAATCCGTATTCTCGACGATCGTATCGATGACGCCGGCGCTGCCGGTCGACGCGTTTGCCCAAGGGAGGGGACGGCCCTCCAGCCGTTGGATATCGGCTGAGGTCACGGCGTTGCCGACGGTCATTTCGTCGGAGATCGAGTCGCTCGTCGGCGCGGGCTGCGGCACGGTGCCCGTTGCAACCGACCGATCGACCTTGGAGCTGCTGAAGAGATCCAGACCGCTGGAAATGCAGCCAGAGAGGGAGAGCACCGCCGCACCGACAATGCAGAAGGCCGCGCTGCGACGCAGCAGACCCTTTGTATCACGATCTGACTTTGCTATGACTTCCACCCTGCGTCCTGTCCAGTAGCCAAAGGCTGGGCAAATTTCGAATAAACCCGGGGCATTCGAGCTAATATGTCGGCAAATGAGTTAACAAGCGGTGACTTCACCGAGCGAAACGAACCGTTCGATCTTTTTGCCGAGTGGTTGAAGGAAGCGGAGGCTTCCGAGATCAATGACCCGAATGCGGTAGCGCTTGCGACGGTCGATGAGGACGGCCTTCCCAATGTCCGCATGGTTCTCCTTAAGGGATTCGATCACGAGGGCTTTGTCTTCTACACGAATTTCGAGAGTCAGAAAGGTCAGGAAATCCTCGGGCAGAAAAAAGCGGCCATGTGTTTCCACTGGAAAACGCTGCGGCGGCAGGTTCGCTTGCGCGGACCTGTGGAAATCGTGAGCGACGAAGAAGCCGACGCTTACTTCAAGACGCGAGCCCGCGGCAGCCGAATCGGTGCCTGGGCATCCAAGCAGTCGCGGCCGCTGGAGAGCCGATTCGCGCTGGAAAAAGCTGTAGCCGAATACACCGCCCGCTATGCAATCGGGGAGATCCCGCGTCCGGCGCATTGGTCGGGCTTCCGGATCCGGCCGGTATCGATCGAATTCTGGAAAGATCAGAAATTCCGCCTGCACGACCGCATCGAGTTCCGCCGGCCTTCGCCAGAAGGCGATTGGACGAAGGTCCGCATGTATCCCTGATCAGGCATCAGCAGGAGCGTTCACGCCCTGTTTGGCGCAAACCGAAACGGAATACCGGAGGCAAGGCCGGACACGTACCGCACGTTCTGATAAATTCCGTTGATCGAGAGTCTCGGCAGATAGGTGAGGCTGCCGAGCGAGCGCTGGGTGACGACACCGGGTTGGGTCGTTACCGCGATATCGAAACCGACTTCGCGTGCGATGGCTGCCTGCCTCTGTGTTGCCGCCTCGCGTGTGCCGTAAGGGTAGGCGAAGGAGCTTGGTCGGTCGCCGGTGATCGCAGCAACGTAGTCCCGGGACGCCTCCATCTCGTCGCGAACCTCCGGGTCGGAGAGTCGCGACATCGCCCTATGGCTGATTGTGTGCGCGCCGAGCGAGGCGAGGGGGCTGGCCTCGAGGAGATTGAGTTCCGCCGGGGTCATGACGAGATCGTCGACGATTGCGTCCGGATCGATCTCGTGCTTTCGCGCCATTAGATCGATGGCTGCGACGGCGGCGCTCTCGTCATGACGATGAAGATGGTTGGCGATGCGCGCGAAAACGCGCTCCTTTGCATCGGTCGTCGTGACGTCGAGCATCTCGTGGCCGCTGCCGAAATCGAAGCCGAGCTTCTCTTCCCTGCGTAGAAGTGCTGCAAGCGTCTCCCACCAGATCGTATGCGTGCGTTCGGCAAGGCCCTTGGCGACGAAGACGGTAAAAGGCGCCTCGTGCTTTTCGAAGATCGGTAGGGCGTAGACGAGATTGTTGCGGTAGCCATCGTCGAGGGTGAAGGCGGCGAAGGGTTGACTGGACGCGGTTTGCGAAAGCAGTGCCGGAATCTCGGCAAGCGCCACGAAGCGATAACCGTCGCTCTTCAGGCGATCGAGGACGAGATCGAGGAATTCCGGCGTGATTTCCAGATGCGCATTGGGCTCGAACGTGCTCTCTTCGTGCGGACGGACATGGTGGAGCGTGAAGATGGCGCCAAGTCCGCGAGCGCCGCGCATCACGCCGGCTGCGCGCAGCAGATTGGCAGTTTCAAGACCGCTTGCGATCGCAATCCGCTTCGCAAGCTTTTTGACGCTCGCCGTCATCTCATTCGCCCGCTGGTTTCCGGAGCGGCGAAACTAGCAAGCCCGAGGTTAAGTCTTGCTGAATGAGGATTTTTGAGTGTCCTCTTTACGGGATTTTCACTATGAAGGATAAAACTTGTCAAAAATCATACCAGTCGCCGCAAAGTCGCGCCACATTGGCGGCTTCTGTAGCGGAACGGGACAAATCCGAATGGCGCCGGCTATTCGTTCATCGAGGGGAATTGCATGAAGAAGCTGCTGGCCGCGATTATGACCGCGACGCTCGTCGTTGCGGCGCCGTTGACGGCGATGGCCGGCAGCGCCTCCCTCATATTGGATGCCCGTACCGGCAAGGTGCTCAGCGCCGAAAATGCCGACGTTCTGAATCACCCCGCTTCGCTGACGAAGATGATGACCATCTACATGGCATTCGAGGCGATCAACCGTGGCAAGCTCAGCTGGAACACACCGCTTGTCATGTCGAAATACGCCGCCTCGCGTCCGCCGACGAAGCTCGGCGTTCGCGCTGGCGATTCCATTACGGTTCGCGATGCGATCCTTGGCATGATCACCAAGTCTGCCAATGATGCCGCCGCCGCCATGGCCGAGAAGCTAGGTGGTTCGGAAAGCAACTTTGCCCGCATGATGACGCAGAAGGCCCGGCAGCTCGGCATGAACCGCACGGCTTTCTATAATGCGTCCGGCCTTCCCGATGGCCGGCAGGTCACCACGGCGCGCGACATGTCCACGCTTGCCGTGGCGCTGATGCGGAATTATCCAAGCGAGTATCGCCTTTTCTCGACAGCCAGCTTCAATTTTCGTGGGCGCACGATCCGCGGTCACAACAACCTGATGTACCGCTACCAGGGCATGGATGGCATCAAGACCGGCTACACCAACGCATCCGGCTTCAATCTGGTCAGCGCGGTAAAGGACGGCAACCGCCGCGTCGTCGGTGTCGTGCTTGGCGGCCGCACCGCCCGCAGCCGCGACGCCAAGATGGCGGGTCTGCTCGACAAGTATCTCGGCCGTGCCTCAACCGGCGGTAAACTGGTTGCAAGCATCAATGCGCGCCAGCAGGTGGAAATTGCTTCCGCGGCTGATGACAGCGACATGCCGATCCCGGAAACTGCGCCGCGCACAAATGAACTCTCGCCGAAGGCGCTCGGCTATCTGAGCGATGCGACGGTTCCGATGGAGCGTCCGTCCGCTCTCGGAGAAATAACCAACGCCGGCAAGCCCGCCGCCAAATCCGCCGGCGCGCCGTCTGCTTCCGGCGACTGGCAGATTCAGATCTCGGCCGCATCGAGCGACGATGCCGCCCGCGCCCTTCTTGCCCAGGCCAAGGCTGAAGGTGGTGCGGCGCTGAAAGCCGCGTCGCCCTATACCGAGGCTGTCGGCAATGGCGCCAACAAGGTCTATCGCGCTCGCTTCATCGGCTTCCAGAGCCGTGAGGCGGCTACATCTGCCTGCGATGCCCTAAGACAGCGCTCCTACGACTGCATGCTGCTGCCCGATCACGGCTGATCCATCTCGACTTTCCAGCAGAATCAGGATTCTCCTTTATAAACAAAAGGAGAACGTCATGCTGGATGATCTCGCAGAAAAGTTCGAGCGTGCTTCGCGGAACTATGCCGATGCCAACGGCATAGAGCGCGACGCGGACTGGTTTCTGCTGAAGCTTCAAGAGGAAATCGGCGAACTCACCCAGGCTTGGAACCGGGTCAGCGGCAAAGGGCGTCGGAAAGGCAGGTCGGATGAGGAACTGGCTCGCGACCTCGCTGATGAGACGGCCGATGTCCTCGGCCACATCCTGCTTTTCGCGCACAGGAACGATCTGGATCTGGCGGCGGCGGTCAAGCGCAAATGGCTCTTCCAGCCCGAGGAGGGCCAGACCTAGGCTGCGGTGATCATGCGCCGGTAGAATTTGGTATCAACGGCCATCAGCGGAAACGATCGCGGAAGCTCGCTTTTCGAAACTTCCAAAAAGCCGTTCTTTTCGTAGAAGCGATGCGCGGCGAGGAACTTGTCGGTCGTTCCAAGGAAGATATCCTTGATCCCATGATCTTCTGCGTGCGCCACCAGTTGCGCCAGAAGCCGTGCCGCAACGTCGTGTTCGCGACCGAGCACCTCAGCCGCGACAAACATCTTGCGCAATGGCGTCTGATCGTTGCCGATGTCCTTCAGCCCGATCGTGCCGACGATCTGGCCGTCGCGTACGGCAACCCAGAACTGACCTTTTCCAGACTGATAGAAATCGGAAATGACGGCAAGATCCGGCTGATCGTCAGCCGTAATCGCAAATACCGAATTCCTCGCGCTGGATCGGCAGGATCACCGAGAAAACATCATCGATATCGGAGGCGACGAAAGGTCTGATTTCGATTTCGCTCATCGCCGCTCCCCGTTCTCGACTAAGCCTTCGTGCCGCCGACGGTCACCTGATCCATTCTGAGGTGCGGTTGGCCGACGCCGACCGGAACCCACTGTCCGGCCTTGCCGCAATTGCCGATGCCGGTGTCTAGCTTCATGTCGTTGCCGACCATTGAAACGCGCTTCATCGCCTCCGGGCCGTTGCCGATCAACATTGCGCCCTTGATCGGTGCACCGATCTTGCCGTTGTCGATCAGGTAGGCTTCGGTGCAGCCGAACACGAACTTACCGGAGGTGATATCCACCTGGCCGCCACCGAAGGAGACGGCATAGATGCCCTTCTTGACGGAAGAGATGATTTCCTCGGGCGTCTTGTCGCCGCCCAGCATGTAGGTGTTGGTCATGCGGGGCATCGGAACGTGTGCGTAGCCCTGGCGACGGCCGTTGCCGGTCGGTGTCATGCCCATCAGACGGGCATTCTGCCTGTCCTGCATGTAGCCGACGAGCCTGCCGTTTTCGATCAGCACGTTGTAGGCGGACGGTGTGCCTTCATCATCGATGGTGATCGAACCGCGGCGGTTGTCGATCGTGCCGTCGTCGACGACGGTCACGCCGGGTGCTGCAACCATCTGACCGAGAAGGCCGGCAAAGGCCGAAGTCTTCTTTCGGTTGAAATCGCCTTCCAGCCCGTGGCCGACCGCTTCGTGCAGCATGACGCCCGGCCAACCGGAACCGAGCACGACGTCCATGGTGCCTGCCGGCGCGTCGATTGCCTCCAAATTCACAAGCGCCTGCCGCAAGGCTTCGTCTGCGCCGAATTGCCAGCTGTCCTCGGTGATGAAGTCGCCAAAGCCGATACGGCCGCCACTGCCATAGGAGCCGCTCTCCTGGCGCTCGCCTTCACCCACGATGACCGAGATATTGATGCGCGTCATCGGCCGGATATCGCGTACGCGGTGACCATCGGCGCGAAGAATGTCGACGACCTGCCAGCTGGCGGCCACGGATGCGGTCACCTGGCGCACCTTGTCGTCCTTGCCACGCAGATAAGCGTCGATATCGGTCAGCACCTTGACCTTCTCCTCGAACGTCGGCGCGCCGATCGGGTTTTCGTCCGAATAGAGCTTCTTGTTCGTCCGCTGGGGAGGCGCGGCATAACTGCCGGAGTAACCGCGGGTGACAGCGCCAACGGCATCAGCAGCACGTCTCAAGGCGGCGACGGAGAGGTCGCCCGCATGCGCATAGCCAACCGCTTCACCGGCCACCGCGCGCAGGCCAAAGCCCTGTTCGGTGTTGAAGCTGCCGCCCTTCAGTCGCCCATTATCGAACATCAGCGATTCCGCCTGGGCGTGTTCGATGTAGAGCTCCCCGTCGTCCGCGCCCGAAAGCGCCTCGGCAACGAGCGAACGCATCTTCGCTTCGTCGGCATCGAAAAGCGTGAGGAGATCCGTATTCATGTCTTTGTGCTCCGCTGAAGCAGGAATGCTCTCAGCCGATGTAGGTCCGGTGGACGGTTCGAGCAAGCCCCGAAAAACGAGACGATCAGGGAAGGGCGTCGTAGCCTTCGGCGAAGCCCTTGAGATCGACGGGGATGCCGATCCCTTCTTCCGGCGTCTGGAAGACGATGAAGGTGGCGCTGGCGCCGCTGCGGAAGGTCTTCAGCAGTTCGTCCTCGAGAACAACCTCGGCATAGCAGCCATCGGCGAAGCAACGGACGAAATAGGCCCGGCCGATGTCCTTGCCGTCGACATTGAGGCCGAGGCCGTTCGGCAGCAGAACGCCGAGCGGGGCCAGAACGCGCAGGATCTTCGACTTGCGGTCGGCGGTCTTCAGGACGACGACTGAGAGACCGACCTCAGGCCGATCCTCGGCGATGACGTTCTGCATCAACGCGCACTGCTCGGTCGAGGCGCCGGCCGGCTTGTCACACACGACTGACCATGCGCCGTGGTTCGACTTTACGGTGCCGGGTGCCTGCGGCTGCGTCTGGCCGGGTGTTGCCTGCGTCGCCGGAGCTTGGGGCGCGGGCTGTGCCGGCGCGGGTTGCTGCTGGGCGAAAGCGGGAGCAGTCGCTGCTGCCGCAATGCACGCTGTCAGCACAAACGGCCGTGCGAGGGAACGGAAACCCATGAAAACCTCTGCAATTCGAATCAGTGCCGCTAAGTTGGGGCGCGCCATCAAAAATGAAAAGCCCCACCCGCTGAAAAGCCGGGGACTACGGCGGAAATGGGACGTTTATCCGAGAATGTTGGCGGACGGCCCGGGCCGCAAGCGATATTTCACGGATTATAACGAAAAGTTGGAATGTTTCGTTATGCTTGGATCAACCTGTTTGAAAGCGAAAATGCCGCACGAACAAACGCTTTGGGCTGTTGCGATCAATGACAAACTGTGGTTTGAAGCGCTGAGATGGCAAGGATTCTGTGCGCGATTTTGCACAGATCAGCGCTCGAGGGAGATTTTAAGGTGATTAAGAAGGCTTATGCAGCTCTGACCGCGCTGGTCTGTCTGCTTTTTGCTTCCGGCAGTTATGCCGACCAACCGATGCCGTGGCAGGCGACGTTGCAGCCGGCAGCCACGCCGATCATGCGGGACATTCATTGGTTCGAACAATATACCCTGTGGTTTATCGTTCCGATCACGCTCTTCGTTCTGGTCCTTCTTGTCGTCGTCTGTCTCAAGTTCCGCGCCGGTGCAAACCCGGTGCCGTCCAAGACGAGCCATAATACGTTGATCGAAGTTGCCTGGACCGTGGGACCGGTCCTCGTGCTTCTTTTCCTCGCTGTGCCTTCGTTCAATCTTTTGACCGCCCAGCTGACCCTGCCGGAAAATCCGGATGTTACAATCAAGGCGACCGCCACCCAGTGGCAGTGGAACTACGAATATGAAGGCTCGGGCGAAACTCCGGTTGCTTTCGATTCCTATCTCCTGAAGGATCAGGACCGCACCGCTTCTGGCAAGGACGACAAGTCGAAATATCCGCGCCTCCTGGCTGTGGACAATGAACTGGTGCTGCCCGTCAACAAGACCGTCCGCGTTCTCGTGACCGCTGCCCCAACCGACGTCATTCATGCTTTTGCGATGCCGTCCTTCGGCGTCAAGATCGATGCCGTTCCGGGTCGCCTCAACGAAACCTGGTTCCGCGCCGAGCGCGAAGGCCTGTTCTACGGCCAGTGCTCCGAGCTTTGCGGCAAGGACCACGCATTCATGCCGATCGCCATCCGCGTCGTTTCCGAGGACAAGTACAAGCAGTGGCTCGCCGCTGCCGCCAGCGATCTGCCCGGCGCGTACAAGACACTCATGGCCGCAACCGATGGTCCTGCAAAGACCGTCGACGTTGCCGAAAACGTCGCACAGTAAGGGAAGAGGGAACGGGACATGGCTGGACCTTCCGCACACGACGATCATCACTCGCATGATCATTCTCATGGCGCACACGCCCATGACGACCATCACGATCACTCGCACAAGCCGAGTTTCATCAATCGCTGGTTCTTTTCGACGAACCACAAGGACATCGGCACGCTTTACCTGATCTTCGCGATCATCGCCGGCATCATTGGCGGCGCGCTTTCCGTTGCCATGCGCATGGAGCTGCAGGAGCCGGGCATCCAGATCTTCCACGGTCTGGCATCGATGGTTTACGGCTACAAAGGCGACGCCGCCATCGACGGCGCCAAGCAGATGTTCAACATGTTCACCACCGCTCACGCGCTGATCATGATCTTCTTCATGGTCATGCCGGCGATGATCGGCGGCTTCGCCAACTGGATGGTCCCGATCATGATCGGTGCGCCTGACATGGCGTTCCCGCGTCTGAACAACATTTCCTTCTGGCTGATCGTCCCGGCCTTCCTTCTGCTCATCCTGTCGATGTTCGTCGAAGGACCTGCCGGCGCTTACGGTGCGGGCGGCGGCTGGACGATGTATCCGCCGCTGTCTAGTTCGGGCACGCCGGGTCCTGCGGTCGACCTTGCGATCTTTGCGCTCCACATCGCCGGTGCGTCCTCGATCCTCGGTGCGATCAACTTCATCACCACGATCCTGAACATGCGCGCTCCGGGCATGACGCTGCACAAGATGCCGCTCTTCGCCTGGTCTGTGCTGATCACCGCCTTCCTGCTGTTGCTGTCGCTTCCGGTTCTGGCAGGCGCCATCACCATGATGCTGACGGACCGCAACTTCGGTACCTCCTTCTTCGTACCGGAAGGCGGCGGTGACCCGATCCTCTACCAGCACCTGTTCTGGTTCTTCGGTCACCCGGAAGTGTACATTCTGATCCTGCCGGGCTTCGGCATCGTCAGCCACATCATCTCGACCTTCTCGAAGAAGCCGGTCTTCGGCTATCTCGGCATGGCCTACGCCATGGTGGCGATCGGTGCCGTCGGCTTCGTCGTCTGGGCGCACCACATGTACACGGTCGGCCTGTCGCTCGATGCGCAGCGCTACTTCGTGTTTGCAACGATGGTCATCGCCGTTCCGACGGGCGTGAAGATCTTCTCCTGGATCGCAACGATGTGGGGTGGCTCCATCAGCTTCCGCACGCCGATGGTCTGGGCGATCGGCTTCATCTTCCTGTTCACGGTCGGCGGCGTCACGGGTGTTCAGCTCGCCAATGCCGGTCTCGACCGCTCGCTGCATGACACCTACTACGTCGTGGCTCACTTCCACTACGTTCTGTCGCTTGGCGCCGTCTTCGCCATCTTCGCTGCCTGGTACTACTGGTTCCCGAAGATGACCGGCTACATGTACAACGAGTTCCTCGGCACGCTGCACTTCTGGGTCATGTTCGTCGGCGTCAACCTGGTGTTCTTCCCGCAGCACTTCCTTGGTCTCGCCGGTATGCCGCGCCGCTACATCGACTATCCGGATGCGTTTGCTGGCTGGAACTATGTTTCCTCGATCGGCTCCTACATCTCGGCCGTCGGCGTGCTGATCTTCCTGATCGGTGTCTTCGAGGCTTTCGCCAAGAAGCGCGTTGCTGGCGACAATCCGTGGGGTGAGGGCGCAACGACGCTCGAATGGCAGCTGTCTTCGCCGCCGCCTTATCACCAGTGGGAACAGCTCCCGCGTATCAAGTAAGATGCGAGAAATTGCGACCGCCGCGTGTTACAGTGCGGCGGTCGGCTTACAGGTTTGCAGGACAAGAGAATGACAGTAATCGGCAATCGCAAAGCTCTGGCACACGATGGCGAGTTCCGCCTGTCGGAGGCGAGTGCGCGCGATTATTTCGAGCTCCTGAAGCCGCGTGTCATGTCGCTCGTGGTCTTCACGGCATTTGCCGGTCTCGTTATGGCCCCTGGGCACATCAACCCGGTGCTCGGCCTCATCGCCATCCTTTGCATCGCCATCGGCGCGGGCGCTTCCGGCGCACTGAACATGTGGTACGACGCCGATATCGATGCGATCATGACCCGTACCGCCAAGCGTCCGATCCCGGCTGGCCGCATCGCTCCACGCGAGGCGCTGGCATTCGGTCTGGTACTTTCCTGTTTCTCGGTGACGATCCTCGGCCTCGCGGTCAATTGGCTGGCAGCCTCGATCCTCGCCTTCACGATTTTCTTCTACGCCGTGATCTACACGATGTGGCTGAAGCGCTCGACGCCGCAGAACATCGTCATCGGTGGGGCAGCTGGCGCCTTCCCGCCGATGATCGGCTGGGCCTGCGTGACCGGTACCGTCACGATCGAAAGCTTCGTGCTGTTCATGATCATCTTCTTATGGACGCCTGCCCACTTCTGGGCTTTGGCTCTGTTCAAGATGGAAGACTACGAGGCGGTCGGCGTCCCGATGCTGCCGAATGTCTCGGGCGAGCGGACCACCAAGCATCAGATCGTCGCTTACGCTGTGCTGACGGCGATCTGCGGCGTGCTGCCGACGGCGCTCGACTTTGCGAGCCTTGGCTATGGCCTGGTTGCCGCCGCGCTTGGCGCAATCTTTATTTACTGTTCCATCGCCGTCTGGCGGATGCCGGACGGCGATGAGAAGATGATCCCGGCGAAGAAGCTCTTTGGCTTCTCGATCCTGTATCTCTTCGCGATTTTCTCCGCCCTGATGTTCGACCGGCTTGCGGCCGTGCTCGTTTCACATGCGGGAGGCATTTTCTAATGGACGTCGTCAAGCTTACGGAAGCGCAGCGCAAGTCGCGCCGCAACCGCAACGTCGCTCTCGGCCTGGTTCTGGGCGGCCTGGTCGTGCTCTTCTACGCGATTACGATCGTGAAGTTTACGTCGGGGCACATGGGATGAGCGAGATGCGGAGCGCACCGAGGAAGCCGCGCAACAACGGCGCCATCGTTCTTATGTGCCTTGCCTTCGTCTTCGGCATGGGCGCAGCGAGTTATGCCGCGGTGCCGCTCTACAGGATGTTCTGCCAACTCACCGGCTACAATGGGACGACGCAGCGCGTCGAGCAGGCCTCCAGTGTGATTCTCGACCGCAAGATGCGCGTCACCTTCGATGCCAATATTGCGCCGGGTCTCGACTGGGAGTTCAAGCCGGTCGAGCGCGAGGTCAATCCGCGCATCGGCGAAACCATTCAGGTGAATTTCGTCGCCGTGAACAAGTCGAACGAGCCGCAGCGCGGCCAGGCTGTGTTCAACGTGACCCCCGGCGAGGCCGGCGCCTATTTCAACAAGGTGCAGTGCTTCTGCTTTAACGAAACCGTCCTGAAGCCGGGCGAAAAGCTAGAAATGCCCGTCGTATTCTATATCGATCCTGATATTACCAAGGCTGTGGAATCGAAGGATATCCACACCGTTACCTTGTCCTATACGTTCTATCCCAAAGAGGGTCCGAAGCCGCTGGCTTCGAATGAGGGTAGAACGGTAAAGCTTGAAAAGAAACTTTGATTGAGGTTCGTTTCCGGCTATGCCGGAGCGGAGAGGAAGAGATCCGGGGATAGCTTACATGGCTGATGCTCATCAGAAACATCACGACTACCACATCATCGATCCAAGCCCGTGGCCGCTCTTGGCTTCGATCGGCGCGTTCGTCATTACATTCGGCGGCGTCGGCTTCATGCGCTATCTCAATGGCGGCTCGCTGCACCTCTTCGGCGTCGAGTGGGCTCATCCGTGGCTGTTCTTCATCGGCCTTGCGATCATTCTCTACGTCATGTTCGGCTGGTGGTCGGACACCGTGAAGGAAGCGCATGAGGGTGCCCATACGCGCGTCGTCTCGCTGCACCTGCGCTACGGCATGATCATGTTCATCGCTTCGGAAGTGATGTTCTTCGTCGCCTGGTTCTGGGCCTATTTCGACGCGAGCCTCTTCCCGAATGAAGCGATCCAGGCCTCGCGCCTCGCCTACACTGGTGGCCAGTGGCCGCCGAAAGGCATTGAGGTCCTCGATCCGTGGCACCTGCCGATCTACAACACAGTCATCCTGCTTTTGTCCGGCACGACGGTCACCTGGGCGCACCACGCGCTGCTGCACAACGACCGCAGGAGCCTGATCCAGGGCCTGACGCTGACCGTTCTGCTCGGTGTCCTGTTCTCCGCCGTGCAGGCCTACGAATACGCTCACGCTCCGTTCGCCTTCAAGAACTCGATCTACGGCGCGACTTTCTTCATGGCCACTGGTTTCCATGGTTTCCACGTTTTCGTCGGTACCATCTTCCTGCTGGTCTGCCTGCTGCGCGCGATCCGCGGGGACTTCACGCCGAAGCAGCATTTCGGCTTCGAGGCGGCGGCCTGGTATTGGCACTTCGTCGACGTTGTCTGGCTGTTCCTGTTCTTCTGCATCTATGTTTGGGGCGGCTGGGGCGCACCACTGGCTGCGGGATGAGCCGCAGGTCGCGAAACGGAAAAAGGGCCGGTGCCGTGGCACCCGCCCTTTTTGTTTTGTCGATCACCGCATGGCGGCGATCCGCTCGAATGCGGAGGGTTCAGGAATGCCGAGGTCGAGGCGCTGCCGGATTGCTTCGGCGCATTCCAACGGCGTCAGCACCGAGGTGTCCACCTCAAGATCGTAGATGCCGGGGATATGAACCTGCTCCTGCCAGAGCTGGACGGGATGGGGGACCGCGTCGCTTTCGGTCGCGCGGACATAAAGCGTATGCCCCCCAGGCACAGGGATGTTCCGCCTTTTCATGATGACCTTGATCGGACATCTGACGCCGACAAAAAGCACCGGCAATCCCTCAAGCCGGCGCGCGCAATCGGCGAGAATGCCGAGCGGCTGAGAGTAGCTGTCGTGATGGCCGAGGTCGGCCACCACATTGAGGCCGAGCCCGGCGTGAATGGCGATCGATTCGTAGAGCGCCGCATAGAGAAACGGAACCATCTCCTCAAGATCGGGGCGTTCCCCGCCTGGGCGCAGCCCGATCCCCGGCAGATAACGTTCCGGGGTCATGCCGTTGTAGGTGTCGACGCCGAGGTTCATCCAGGGGCCGTCGAAGTGCTCCTGGATCGCGTTGGCGATCGACGATTTTCCGCTGCGCGGGGCGCCGTTCAGGATGACGATCTGTCCGGCCGAGCTGTCGTATGTCATCAGTTTTCGTCTTCTGTTTGGCGCGAATCGCTGAGGCGAAAGAGCGCAGGTATTTCCTTTCCCTCTGCGAATACTTTATGGGTGAGTTATGGCGGAGGCCCCGGTTGGCCATAGGCAATTGGAAGGATGGCATGAACGAGGACAGCGCGCATTTCCCGCCGGTCGATCCGGTGAAGACAGGCATCAAGGGATGCTGCCCGCGCTGCGGCCAGGGAAAGCTCTTTAACGGCCTGCTGGCGCTGAAGCCGAGCTGCTCGGCCTGTGGTCTCGACTACGCCTTTGCCGATGCCGGCGACGGCCCAGCGGTGTTCGTCATTCTCATTGTTGGCTTCATCGTTATCGGCTCGGTGCTGTGGCTGGAGGTCAACTACGCGCCGCCGATCTGGCTGCACATTCTGCTGTTCGGCCCCCTGACCATCATTCTCTCCCTGCTTGCGCTTCGCTGGTGCAAGGGGATCCTGATCGCGATGCAGTATCGCCACAACGCCAGGGAAGGGCGTCTTTCGCGTGACTGAATTTCATGTTTCGGCGTCTCGCCGAAAGCGGTCGGTCCTCACCGGCATCGCGGTGCTTATTGCGCTGGCCATCCTCCTTTCGCTCGGCACTTGGCAGGTCGAGCGGCTGCAGTGGAAGGTGAAGCTGCTCGCCGATATCGCCGAGCGCCGCCAGGCGCCGCCGGCATCGCTCGCAGATATCGAAGCGTTGGCGGCAAAGGGCGAGGATATCGATTATCGCCACGTCACGGTCAGCGGCGAATACGTCAACAGCAAGGAGCGGCACTTCTTCGCCACCTGGCACGGCCGAACGGGCTTTTACGTTTACACGCCGCTGCAGCTTGCCGATGGCCGCTATCTCTTCGTCAATCGCGGTTTCGTTCCTTACGAGAACAAGGAACCGGAAATGCGCATGCAGGGCCAACTGACCGATCAGCAAACGGTCATCGGTCTTGCCCGTGCGAAACTAGCTGGTAAGCCATCCTGGGTCGTGCCCGACAACGACGTCGCCAAGAACATCTTCTACTGGAAAGACCTCGATGTGATGGCTTCCAGCGTCGACCTTGACAAGGCCCAGGTCGTTCCCTTCTTCGTGGACGCGGACGATACCCCCAATCCGAAGGGGCTGCCGATCGGCGGCGTCACTGATGTCGATCTGCCCAACAACCATCTGCAATATGCCTTCACATGGTATGGGCTCGCGGCAACGTTCGTGATCATCGTCGTGGTCGCCCGTTTCCGTAAGCGGAGTCCAGCGCAATAGTATCGCTTCAATTCTTGCCTATATTGGGTTAGAGAGCCCTATCCCTATGAACCGGAACAGACATGAATATTGCGGCGAAACCCCCTTTGACGATCAGGCTCTGCGGACCGCGCGGCTTTTGTGCCGGCGTCGACCGCGCTATCCAGATCGTCGTGCTGGCGCTGAAATCCTACGGTGCGCCGGTCTATGTCCGCCATGAGATCGTCCACAATCGCTATGTGGTCGAAGGCCTTGAAGCCAAGGGCGCGGTCTTCGTTGAAGAGCTCGATGAGATTCCCGAAGAGCACCGCGCCCAGCCGGTCGTCTTCTCCGCCCATGGCGTTCCGAAATCGGTTCCGGAAGATGCGAGCGCCCGCAACCTCTTCTATCTCGATGCCACATGTCCACTGGTGTCGAAGGTCCATAAGCAGGCGATGCGCCACAGCCGACTCGGTCGCCATGTGGTGCTCATCGGCCATGCCGGTCACCCTGAAGTCATCGGCACGATGGGCCAATTACCGGAGGGTTCCGTCTCCCTCATCGAGACGGTCGAGGACGCCGACGTCTATGAGCCCGCCGATCCGGACAATCTTGGTTACGTGACGCAGACGACACTGTCGGTGGACGACACGGCCGGCGTCATCGCGCGCCTGCAGGAACGCTTCCCCAATCTGACGGCGCCGGCGGCCGACTCGATCTGTTACGCCACGACCAACCGCCAGGAAGTGGTCAAGCAGGCAGCGCCCGGCTGCGACCTCTTCATCATCGTGGGAGCGCCGAATTCGTCGAATTCCAAGCGGCTCGTCGAGGTGGCGCTCAGGGCAGGGGCCAAGAAGTCGCTCCTCGTGCAACGCGCCTCGGAGCTCGATTGGGATGAGATCGGCCCGATCTCCACACTTGGGCTTTCCGCAGGCGCATCGGCACCCGAGGTGATCGTCAACGAGATCATCGAGGCCTTCCGCGCACGCTTCGACGCCAAGGTCGAGCTTGCGGAGACGGTTCAGGAAAACGAGCATTTCCTCGTCAACCGCGAGCTGCGCAACATAGAGCTGACGTCGGCCGACATGGCTTTCGTAAACGGATGAGGCGGGTCCCGCGATGCGGGGGCAATCGTCGAGCGACGATTGCAGCGCCTGCCAGCGCCCGGACCGGGTGGTGGCCTTCAACTGATCAACCATTTTCGCGGGACGTAAATTGGCAGTCTATACCGATATTTCCGAAGACGATTTGAAGTGGTTCCTGATCGAGTACGATGCCGGCACGCTGCTGTCCTACAAGGGCATCGCGGAAGGCGTCGAGAACTCGAACTTCCTGCTGCACACCACCAAGGACCCGCTGATCCTCACCCTTTACGAGAAGCGCGTCGAGAAGAGCGACCTGCCCTTCTTCCTGGGGCTGATGCAGCATTTGGCCGCCCGCGGTCTGTCCTGCCCGCTGCCACTGCCCAGAAAGGACGGCGCCTTGCTCGGCACGCTTTCCGATCGCCCGGCAGCGCTGATCTCCTTCCTGGAAGGCATGTGGCTGCGCAAGCCGGAGGCCAAGCATTGCCGTGAAGTCGGCAAGGCACTGGCGCAGATGCATGTCGCCGGCGAAGGCTTCGAACTGAAGCGGCCGAACGCGTTGTCGATCGATGGCTGGAAGGTGCTCTGGGAGAAGTCGGAAGCCCGCGCCGACGAGGTGGAAAAGGGGCTGCAGAACGAAATCGGCAGCGAGCTCGATTTCCTCGCCGCCCATTGGCCGAAGGATCTGCCCGATGGCGTCATCCACGCCGATCTCTTCCCCGATAACGTCTTCTTCCTCGGCGACGATCTGTCAGGCCTGATCGACTTTTATTTCGCCTGCAACGACCTGCTTGCCTACGACGTCTCGATCATCCTCAACGCCTGGTGTTTCGAAAAGGACGGCGCCTACAACATCACCAAGGGGATGGCGATGCTGGAAGGCTACCAGAGCGTCCGGCCGCTAAGCGCAGCCGAGCTGGCCGCGCTGCCGATCCTGGCTCGCGGCTCGGCGCTGCGCTTCTTCCTGACGCGCCTCTACGACTGGCTGACGACGCCCGAGGGTGCGCTGGTCACCAAGAAGGATCCGCTCGAATATCTGCGCAAGCTGCGCTTCCATCGGCAGATCGCCTCTGCCGCCGAATATGGGCTTGCAGCATGAAGCACGTCGATATCTTCACGGACGGCGCCTGCTCGGGCAATCCCGGCCCCGGCGGCTGGGGGGCGGTGCTGCGCTACGGCGAGGTGGAAAAGGAACTCTTCGGCGGCGAGGCGGAGACAACCAACAACCGTATGGAACTGCTCGCAGCGATCTCCGCCTTGTCGGCGCTGAAGACGCCCTGCGAGGTCGACCTCTACACGGACAGCGTCTACGTCAAGGACGGTATCTCCAAGTGGATCTTCGGCTGGAAGAAGAACGGCTGGAAGACCGCCGACAAGAAGCCGGTGAAGAATGCCGAGCTCTGGCAGGCGCTCGAGGAAGCCCGCAACAGGCACAAAGTCACTCTGCACTGGGTCAAGGGGCACGCCGGCCATCCGGAAAACGAGCGCGCCGACGAGCTCGCCCGCAAAGGCATGGAGCCGTTCAAGAAACGCTAGAGCTTGCCGCTCAGACTTTCACAGAAACAAGGACATCGAGCGTTTCGTTGCATCTGAAAGGAAACGCTTGGCACAGACCGGGGAGGGATGTCATGCGGATTGTCTCGTTGAATGCATGGGGCGGAAAGCTGCACGCGCCGCTCATTCCCTACCTCGCCGAGATCGACGCCGATGTTCTCTGCCTGCAAGAAATCACGCGTTCGGTGACCGTTTCCAGTGACTGGCTGGTCTACCGCGACGGAAGTCATATCCTGCCGCAACGCGCTAACCTGTTTGCCGAGATCAAGGCGATCCTTCCCGCACACGATGCCTTGTTCGCGCCGACCGCGCGGGGCGAACTGTTCGAAGGCGAGACCTCTGTCATGTCGGAGTTCGGCCTCGCAACCTTCGTGCGCCAGTCCCACCCGATCATCGGCCAGGCGATGGATTTCGTGCACGGCGACTTCTCGAGCGATGGCTATGGCGTGCACCCCCGCGCGCGCAATGCGCAGTGCCTTCGCCTGTTCGACTATCGCACCAATCGCCCGATCACCGTCGCACAGCTGCATGGCTTGCGCGACCTTGCCGGCAAGGGCGACACGGCTGCACGCCGCGGGCAGGCGGATGCCTTGATTGCTCTCATTCGCCGCATATGGCGCGAAGGCGAGCCGCTGGTCGTCTGCGGCGATTTCAATGTGCTCCCCGACAGTGTCATGTTCGGCGCGCTCGCCGACCTCAGCCTCACCGACCTCGTGACCTCGCGCGGTCACATGGATACGCGAACCTCGCACTACATCAAGGAGGGCCGCTACGCCGACTATATGCTGGTCACAGCAAACGTTGACGTCGTGGCGTTCGACGTCATTGAAGAGCCCGAGGTTTCCGACCATCGGGCCCTGTTGCTGGAGATCGCGTAGGGAACACTGCAGGATGGCGCAGCGGTGCAGGAGGCATCCGCTGCGCCGAGCCTTGGGAGGCTTGTCGATTATGCTGCCTTGGCGACTTCGCCGTGCGGGTCGAGCACGAACTTCGTTGCCGCGCCGTGGTCGAAGCTCTCGTAACCCTGCACTGCATCTTCGAGAGGAATGACCTTGGCGTTGACGATATCGGCGATCGGCAACCGGTCGTGCAGGATCGCTTGCATGAGCTGGCGGTTGTACTTGAGCACCGGTGTCTGACCCGTATGGAAGGACTGTGCCTTTGCCCAGCCGAGGCCGAAGCGCAGCGACAGGTTGCCGTGCTTGGCGGCATTGTCCACAGCACCGGGGTCCTCGGTCACGTAAAGGCCGGGAATGCCGATCGAGCCTGCCGCGCGGGTGATCTCCATCATCTGGTTCAGAACGATCGCCGGCTGCTCGCCGCCGCTGTGGCCGCGCGCCTCGAAGCCGACGGCGTCGATGGCGCTGTCCACTTCGTTGCTGCCGGTCACCTGCGCGATCATGTCACCAAGCCGGTCGCTCTTCGACAGGTCGATCGGCTCGAAGCCGACCTTGGCGGCATGGGCAAGGCGATCCTTGTTGAAGTCGCCGATCATCACGACAGCAGCACCGAGGATGCGGGCAGACGCGGCCGCCGCAAGCCCGACCGGGCCGGCGCCGGCGACATAGACGGTGGATCCCACGCCAACACCAGCGCGCACCGCGCCATGGAAACCGGTTGGCAGGATATCGGAGAGCATGGTCAGATCGCGGATCTTCTCCATGGCCCTGTCGCGGTCTGGGAATTTCAGCAGATTGAAATCAGCGTAGGGAATGGTGACATAGCGGGCCTGCCCACCGATCCAGCCGCCCATGTCCACATATCCGTAGGCGCCGCCGGCGCGCGACGGATTGACCGTCAGGCAGACGCCGGTGTCCTGCGACTTGCAGCAACGGCAGCGGCCGCAGGCGACGTTGAATGGCACGGAGACGATATCGCCGATCTGAAGCATCTCCACGTCGATGCCTTTTTCGATGATCTCGCCGGTAATTTCATGACCGAGTACGAGGCCAGGCATGGCAGTGGTTCGGCCGCGGACCATGTGCTGGTCCGACCCGCAGATGTTGGTGGAAATCACTTTCAGGATGACGCCGTGCTCGATGCGGCGGCCATCGGGCGCCTCAAGCTTCGGATCGTCGATGTCGTGGATTTCGACCTTGCCCGGCCGCATGTAGACGACGCCTCGGTTCTTGCTCATTTCCATCTCCTCCGTTGAAAATGTGTCTAGTGCAGGGCTCCTCTTCCCCGCGCACTGGATACCGACAGATTAGACGAGAATGTAGGACGCGCAGTTCCATTTACGACGGTTTACGGCGCCGAATTGGCCGCGTCTTGCACACCGGCGTTTGCCGAGGCCATTCAGATGGGGATGTCTTCAAAACGGCACATCCTTGTCACTTGCCCCTGCGACGTTTCTCCTTATGCTCGCCTGAAAATGGATCCGGGAGGTTATCACATGATCCTGCACTGCGTGCTAATGCGGCTGAAGGCAGCCATGACAGGGGAAGAAAAGCAGTCCTTGTTTGACGCGATCGTCGCATTGAAGCAGGTGATTCCCGGCATCATCGATATCAAGTATGGCCCGAATGTCTCGCCGGAGGGGCTGCACGCGGGCTACGTCGACGGCTTTGCCGTGACCTTCGAAAGTGCGGAAGCGCGCGACGCCTACCTCGTGCATCCAGAGCATGTCGGCGTCGGCGAGCGCATCGTCTCCTCGACGGACGGCGGCTTGGGCGGCCTGATCGTATTCGATCTCAATTATTGAGGCTGGGCCGCGTTGCGCGGCCCAGCTTTTGTCATCAGCTAGCCTTTGCCATTGCCGCAACGAGCTGGTCGACATTGTAGCGGAACATCTTCTCGTAGGTTGATGCCGGCCCCTTGGCGTCCGAAAGAGACTCGACATAGAGCTCGCCGCCAGGCTCTGCCCTCGTCGCCCTTGCGATCTGCCTGATGAGGCGCGGATCGTTGGAGTTCTCGAAGAAATACGTCTTCACGTGCTCGGCCTTGATCTGCTCGATCAGTTTGGCGACATCTGCGGCAGAGGCTTCGCTCTCCGTCGAGACGCCGATCGGGGCGAGGAACTGCACGCCATACTCGCGACCGAAATAGCCGAAGGCGTCGTGGCTGGTCAGGACCTTGCGATGGGCGGCAGCGATGGTCTCGAGCTTCGAATGCGCGTAGGCATCGAGCGCGTCGAGCTTCTTCAGATAGGTCTCGGCATTGGTCTTGAACGCCGTAGCATCGGCCGGCGCGGCCTTCGCGAGCGCTTGCTCGATGTTGGCGACCCAGACCTTGACGTTGACCGGGCTGTTCCAGACGTGCGGATCGGTGACCGTCTGCCCGTCCTCGTCCATGGTGCGGAACTTTATCCCCTCCGAGACGACAACCGGTTTGCCCTTGTAGCCTGAGGCGGTGATCAGGCGGTCCATCCAGCCCTCCAGACCCTCGCCGCTGACGAAAGCCACCTGTGCCGCATTGAGGTTCTTCGCGTCGCTCGGCGAGGGTTCAAACTCATGGGGGTCGCCGTTCGGGCCGACGAGGCTTGTGACCGTCACACGGTCGCCGCCTACCTGGCGGACCACGTCGGCAAGCACCGTAAAGGACGCGACGACCTTCAGCGTCGCGGCAGACGCCGATGTCGTCGAAAATGCCACGAGCGCGGGGAGCATCACTGAGAAAAGCAGTCTGCGGGAAATCATGAGGGTCTCCAGGGTTGTCAGCCCTTCAGGTGCGGGCGAGGGAAATACCGCCAGGCAAGGCCTGACGGGGCGAGGAAGATGGAAAGGCCATAGATCAGCGCCGCCGTCATGATGATCGTCGGTCCGGAGGCGAATTCGAGATGGTAGGAGGCGATGAGCCCGAGATAGCCGGAGGCAGTGGCGCTCGCAGCCGCAATCGCCATCATGGATGGTAGACTACGCGACCAGAGCTGGGCGATCGCCGCCGGCAGCATCATCAGCCCGACCGCCATCAGCGTTCCCAAGGCTTGAAAACTGGCGACAAGATTGAGCACCACCAATAGCAGGAAGAGAAAGTGATAGATCGGTCCACGCCCGCCGATGGCCCGGAGAAAGCCTGGATCGAAGCATTCCGCGACCAGCGGCCGGTAGATGATCGCGAGCGTCATCAGGGTCACCGTGCTGATGACGCCGATCTCATAAAGGGCAGGCGCATCGATCGCGAGAATGGTGCCGAACAGGACGTGCAACAGGTCGATATTCGAACCGCGTAACGAAACGATGAGCACGCCGAGCGCCAGCGAGGACAGATAGAAGCTGGCAAAGCTCGCATCCTCCTGTAAGGACGTCACGCGGCTGACCATGCCGGACAGCAGTGCAACAGAAAGCCCGGCAACAAGCCCGCCGAGGCCCATCGCCGTCAGCGAGAGCGAGCCGGCCACAAGGTAGCCGATGGCCGCGCCGGGCAGCACGGCATGGCTCATCGCATCGCCGACGAGGCTCATTCGCCGTAGCATCAGGAAGACCCCGATCGGCCCGGAGCCAAGTCCCAGACATAGGCAAGCGACAAGCGCGCGGCGCATGAAGCCATAATCGGCGAAGGGCGCGAGAAGGAGATCGTAGGCGGTCATCTCGCGGGCTCGCAAATACCGGCGCTCTCGTCCCACCGCTCGGCCATCACCCGCGCTTTGCGCAGGTTTGCCGGGGACATGACATCCGCCGTTGCCCCCCAGCGGATAACTTCGCGCGCAAGTAGGAGTGTTTGCGGAAAGTGGGCACGGACCTGCTCGAAATCGTGCAGGACGGCAAGGACCGTTCGGCCTTCGCCATGCCAGTCCGCAACGATCTCCAGAAGATCCCGAGTCGTGCGGCCATCGATGGCCGTGAACGGCTCGTCAAGAAGAATGACACTCGCGTCCTGCAGGAGCAGCCGCGCAAACAGCACGCGTTGAAACTGGCCCGCCGACAGCGATGCGATGCTCCGCCGTTCGAAGCCCTCCAGCCCCACCACGCCCAGTGCGTCGTGCGCTCTGCCGCGGTCGGCCGATGCAATGCTTAAGAAGGCTCCAGCTTGCC
The DNA here is from genome assembly GCF_014197575.1 of Rhizobium sp. BK538. Taxonomy (NCBI): domain Bacteria; kingdom Pseudomonadati; phylum Pseudomonadota; class Alphaproteobacteria; order Hyphomicrobiales; family Rhizobiaceae; genus Rhizobium; species Rhizobium sp. BK538. Next base: position 73,546 of record NZ_JACIFT010000006.1, on the reverse strand, counting down.
GCCAGGATCCCAGCAGAACCGTGTCGAGCACCGAGATCGGAAAGCGGCGGTTGATGTCGGCTGCCTGTGGCAGATAGCCGAAATCCGTGCGCTTCAACCGGTGCCTTATTGTGCCGGAGGAGGGACGGAGCTCTCCTATGATGGCTTTCAACAGGCTGGATTTGCCGGCTCCGTTTGGGCCGGCAATCGCAGTCAGGCTGCCGGCCGCAATCGTTCCGGAAACATGATGCACGGCGGGATGCCGTTCGTAGGCGACAGTCAGATCCTCAAGCTCAATCGCGATGTCGCTCATGGCAGCAGCGTTGCCCAATGGATCGCCGCCCAGAGCGGGATACCGATTAAAGCGACGTAGAAGACACGACGTCCGGCGGAGAGCGCCATCAGGCCCGGACAGGTTGGAAACTTTGAGAAACGCATGCTTGTACCAAAATGTAATAACATTACGTGTTATGTTATAACAAATGGGGCGAAAAAATGGCAACGCCTGAAATTAAGCGGCGAAACAGAAAAGCGGCCGCAAGGGCCGCCTTGAGATGGTGGGTCAGTGAAGCTTTACAGCTGCTCCAGCATTGTCGCAGCACCGGAAACCGTAGCCTGGCCTGGGCTCTCTTCAACGTTCAGTGATTTCACGACGCCATCGTCGATAAGCATGGAGTAGCGCTTCGACCGAACGCCGAGGCCGCCGGCCGAAAGGTCGGCGTCAAGACCGAGCGCCTTGGTGAAGCCCGCGTCCCAATCGGCAAGGAAGTGAATCTTGCCCATGCCGCCGGAAGACTGGGCCCAGGCGCCCATCACGTGCCAATCATTGACGGCGACGACGGCGATATCGTCAACGCCCCTGGAAAGGATGGAGTCGCGGTTCTCCAGATAGCCCGGCAGGTGGTTCAGCGAGCAGGTGGGCGTAAACGCGCCGGGGACCGCAAAGAGAACAACGCGCTTGCCCTTGAAGAGCTGCTCCGTGGTAATCTCGACCGGGCCATCCGACGTCTTTTCCTTGAAGGTGGCCGGAGGAAGCTTGTCGCCGATTGCGATGGTCATGGACGTCTCCTTGTCATGTATGGCGGTGCAGATACCGCGATTTTGGCGCGACTATAGACCGCGATTACTCAAAGACAAGCGGCGTCTCGATCGCGCGCGAGCCATCGATGACGAGCGCGCTCCATGCCTTTCCGTGGACGTTGTATCCCTTGGGAAGCTTGCCAACTGCAAGTTTTGTCGTGAATTTGTTGCCGTCGCGGTGGGTCGCCATCTGCTTGGTAAAGACGTGCCCGCTCGGGCCTGCCACAATCACCTCGGGTGCGCTTTCGCCACTCTCCGGCAGGGTAATGCTGAGTGAAAGTTCCGTCATGTCCGCCGACAGGGTGTGGTGGTCGACTTTGAATTCGGAGGAGGCGGCTTCCGGCAAGGTGGCAGCGGCAGCCTTGAGAATTGCCTCCTCGGCTGGGCGCGATTGAGCCGACGGCTCAAAGGTCAGCGATAACTCAGCCTGAAAGGGGATGCAGATTTCCTTGCAGATGCCGATGAAGGCATTTGCCTTGATCTCGTGAGTGGCGGCGTCTTTTGCGGTGAGTTGCAGCGGGAACGTCACCGACGCGTCGTAGGCGACCTCGTCGACCTTTCCATCGACGATATGCTTCGGGATCGGATAGCTCATCTTGTCGAGGAAGACGGCGTCCGAGGAGAAGCTGACTTGGGGCGGGATGCCGCTATTCCCGGGCTCGCGCCAATAGGTGATCCAGCCCGGCTTCGGCTCGATTTGCAGGCCGGCGCGTATCTTCCCGCTTGCATCAGGCGAAAGCGCAATCAGCCGCATCCGGCCGCCCTCATTGTCGGCCCAGGCGCTCATCTCCGCCCGAGCCGGCGGGGAAAGCTGCAAGATGACCACGAGCAGGCACGAGGCGGGCCAGAATGGGCGAACGGCGAGTGAAATAGTCTCCATGGATCAACCGTTTATTGAAAATCCTCATGCTCGGCTAGAACTCGCCATCACTTAAGTCTTCATTTTCAGTTGATTGATCCGTGACATTGGCTCATGCTCATGGTGTCGGGGCCTCGTGCGGTCTGGCAGAGGAGGAATGATGTCCTTGGCGACCCTGAAAAACAAAAGAGAACGTGGTTTCTTCGACGGCCAGTTTCTCATTGCCATGCCGGGCATGGAGGATCGCAACTTCGCCCGCACAGTGATCTATATCTGCGCCCATTCGGATGCTGGCGCGATGGGGTTCGTGATCAACCGCCCGCAGAACCTGACCTTTACCGACGTTCTCCTGCACCTCGAAATGATCAAGGACGAGGAGGCCATTGTCCTTCCCCCACATGCGCGCGATTGCCCGATCCAGACCGGCGGGCCGGTGGAAAGCGGCCGCGGCTTCGTCCTGCATTCCGATGACTATCTATGCGATTCCAGCATTCCCGTCAGTGACGATATCTGCATGACAGCGACGCTCGACATCATCAGGGCGATCTCCAAGGGCAAGGGGCCGAAGCGAGCCACCATGCTGCTCGGCTATGCCGGCTGGGGCGCAGGTCAACTGGAGGCCGAAGTCGGCAACAACGGTTGGCTCACATGCCCGGCCAGCGAAGAACTGATCTTCGACCGCAGCCTCGACGACAAGTACGAGCGCGCTCTGGCCACCATGGGTATCAATGCCGCCATGCTTTCGGCCGAGGCCGGCCACGCCTGACCCGCGGAACGATCTGCACAAAAAACGCGTTCTCCTGGCGCCGCGGCGGGCATGAACGCCGTCTGGCGGTAACTGCGCATGCCCGCTGCATCCCGTGTCGCGGGCTTTTCGATGACGGGATCCGCGAGGAGCGCGATGCGACTGTTTGCCTGCGACAACTGCGATCAGGTTGTGCATTTCGACAACCGCCAATGCGTCCGGTGCAGCCATCGGCTCGGGTTCCTGCCGCATGACCTTGCCATGCGTGCGCTGGAGCCGCTGGATGATGACGGATGGCAGCTCGCAGGCCGCCGGGATGGGCAGGTTCGCTTTTGCGCCAACGCCGGGCTCGACATTTGCAACTGGCTGATCGGTGCGGGGGATGACGGCGATTTCTGCCTCGCCTGCCGCCACAATCGACTGGTGCCGAACACCAATACGCTGGACGGCGTAGACCGCTGGCGAAACATCGGTCAAGCGCAACGGCATTTGTTTTATTCCCTCCTGCGGTTGAAGCTTCCGCATCCAGATCGGCAGCAGGATCCAGACGGCGGCATGGTCTTCGATTTCCTCGAGGACACTGTGCAGAGCGACGGCAACGTCGTTGCCGCGATGACGGGCCACAAGGAAGGGGTGATTGCGATCCGCGCGGCGGAGGCGGACGGCGTCACCCGCGAACTGGCGCGCACGTCGATGAACGAGCCCTATCGCACGCTGCTTGGCCATTTCAGACATGAAACCGGGCATTTCATCTGGAACAAACTGGTTCGCGACCGCAACGCCTTCGACGGCTTTCGCGCGATCTTCGGCGATGAGCGCCAGGACTACGCCGCCGCGCTGCAGAACCACTATGCGAATGGCGCGCCATCAGGATGGCAGGACAACTTTATCAGCGCCTATGCGGCTGCCCATCCCTGGGAGGACTTCGCAGAATGTTTCGCCCACTATCTCCACATTGTCGACGCCCTGGAGACGGCACACACCTTCGGCATTGCGATCGATCCACGTGGGCACGAGGAAATGGCGGCGGAGGTCGATTTCAATCCGTATCGGGCGCGCAGCGCCGAGCAGCTTGTCAGCGCCTGGATTCCGCTAAGCGTAGCGATCAACGCCATCCAGCGCAGCATGGGCCAGCCGTACTCCTATCCGTTCGTCTTGTCACCGCCTGTGGTGGCCAAGCTGGAATATGTGCATCAGCTTGTCCAGCAACGTGGCATCTGACGGCTGCGGGCAGCTTAGGCGCGCTTCGTCAGCGGGAACCGCTCCTTCAGCAGGCGCAAGACGGACTCCGATGCCATCGGCGGTCCGAAGAGGTAGCTTTGCCCAAAGGTGCAGCCCATCTTGGCGAGCTCGATCGCATCCTCGTTGGACTCGATCCCCTCGGCGACGACCTTCATGTCAAGCTCGCGGGCCATGGCGATCACCGAGCGGAGCACGGTCGCCTTCTTGTCGCTCGCATCGCACACCATCGTCTTGTCGAGCTTGATCGTGTCGAACGGGAAGCGCGTCAGATAGGCAAGGGAGGAATAGCCGGTTCCGAAATCGTCAAGCGCAAGGCCGAGCCCCATTTCTCGCAGCTTCTCGAGCACAAGGCGCGCCTGTTCCGGGTTCTCCATGACCATGGATTCCGTCAGCTCGAGCTTCAAACGCGAAGGATCGCAATGGGTCTTCGCCAGCACCGAGCGGACATCTTCATAAAGCTCGTTGTTCAGCAGCTGTGCGCTGGAGAGGTTGATCGAGACGAAGATCGGCAGCTCGCCGGTCTGGTTCTCCCAACCCATCAGGTCGTTCGTCGCCTGCTCCAGGGCAAAGATGCCCAGCATGTCGATGATATCGGATGTCTCCGCAATCGGAATGAACTCCGAAGGCGGGATGCTGCCGCGCTTCGGATGCTCCCATCGCATAAGGGCTTCGAAGCCAGCGATCTCCACGTCCTCCAGCCCAGCGATCGGCTGGTAGACCATCGACAGTTCCTTGCGCTCGATGGCGCGGCGCAGATCGGATTCGAGCTGCAGCCTGTCGGCGCCGAAATCGCGGAAGGCGGGCTGGAACGGCTCAACGCGATTGCCGCCGGCACGCTTGGCCCGGTACATCGCGAGCTCCGCATCGCTGAGCATTCCAGCGGCGCTTTCCTGCTGATCGACGAAGGAGGCAAGGCCGATCGACGCCGTCAGGATGATCTCGCGATTGGCGAAGTTGATCGGCACCATGATTGCCTTGCTGATCGCGTCGGCGAAGTCTGCCACCTTCGTCGGGTCACGCTCGGAAGTCAGGATAAGGCCGAACTGGTCGCCGGAAAGGCGTGCGAGCGTGTCCTGCGGTTTGAGAAGACGACGCAGACGGCGCGTGAGTGCGATCAGGATGTTGTCGCCGGCGGCGATCCCGAGCGTATCGTTCACCAGCTTGTAGCGATCGATATCGATCACCATCACCGTCGGGCGCAGCGTTTCGCCGCCGGGTGCCAATGCAAGCACGGCCTGCAGGCGATCGAGGAACAACTGGCGGTTCGGCAAACCGGTCAGGTTGTCGTGCAGCGCGTCGTGCAGCAGTCGTTCGACTGAGTTCTTCTGTTCGGTGACGTCGACGATGGTGCCGACGCAGCGGATGATCTCGCCGTTGGAGCCGAGCACCGGCCGCGCGCGGATAAGCAGCCAGTGGAAATGACCATCTTCGGCACGGATGCGGAATTCGTGGTTCAGTCGGCCGCGGCGATGTTCGAGCAGGACGTCGAGGGTTGCCCGGAAGCGGTCGCGATCGTCGGGATGGAGCCGCGGCAGCCAGTTGCGGGCAGCGCCATGCATCGCGCCGGGCGGTAAGCCGAGCTTGACGGAAACATCCGGGATCGTGACGACGCGGTCGCGCGCCACATCCCAGTCCCAAACCATATCGCCCGAGCCTGTCAAAGCCAGCGATTGACGCTCCAGATCGGAAAACAGACCCTGCTGGAACGCGCCGCCGGCAAAGGCATGCTGCATAACGGTAAAGCCGATCAGCAAGACGATGAGAACAAGGCCACCGCCTAGAGCCGGCTGGATGATGTCGTTGTCGAGCCGGCCGGTGATCGTCAGCCAGGCTCCGAAGATCCAGACGAGGATCAGCGCCCAGGCCGGCACCAGAAGAATAGCGCGGTCATACCGGTTGAGGCCGAGATAGACGATCAGCAGAAGACCCATCGTCGCCGTCAGCGCAAACGACAGGCGCGCGATGCCGGCGGCGATTGCCGGGTCATAGATCGCGACGCCGAAGAGCAGCGCCAGGCCGAGCACCCAGGCGAGCGTGAGGTAGCCGAGATGCGTGTGCCAGCGGTTTAGGTTGAGGTACGTGAACAGGAAGATGACGAAGCTGGAGGCGAGGGCGACTTCGGCGCAGGCGCGCCATATTCGCTGGTCGGCTGAAGCGATGCTGATCAGCTTGCCGAGAAAGCCGAAGTCGACGCAGATATAGCCGAGCACCGCCCAGGCTAGCGCGGCCGTCGCCGGCAGCATGGACGTGCCCTTGACCACGAAAAGGATCGTCAGGAACACAGCGAGCAGGCCGGCAATGCCGAGCACGATGCCGCGATAAAGCGTAAACGCGTTGATCGTGTCCTTGTAGGCATCCGGTTCCCAGAGATAGATCTGCGGCAGTTCCGGCGTCGTCAGTTCGGCAACGAAGGTGATCACCGCACCGGGGTTGAGCGTGATGCGGAACACGTCGGCCTCGTCGCTCGGCTGCCGATCGAGCGCGAAACCTTCGCTCGGCGTAATGGCGATGATGCGTTGCGAACCGAGGTCGGGCCAGAACAGCTTCGAATTCACCAGGCGGAAATGGGGCGCCACGATCACGCGCTCAAGCTGCTCGTCGGAGACGTTGGCGAGCGCGAAGACGGCCCAGTCGCCCTGGTGGTTGTCGGAGCTGGCACGTACCTCAATACGGCGGCGGATACCATCGGCACCGGCAGCCGTCGAGACTTGAAAGGCTTCCCCTTGGTTGGCGTAGATTTCCGTCGTGGCAGTCAGATCGAGCGCTGTATCGTCACGGGAGATCTTGACCGGTTCGGCTGCCTGAACATGGCCTGCCGCTAGCATGAAGGCTGACAGCAAGAGAGCTGCGATCACCGCGATCAATCGTCCGGCCGGTGATGAGAGCAGCATGCGATTGTTAGTCATCGGCTGTCGGTTATCCTGCCTTTATCGGTGTCGGTGGCGAGCAATGAGAACATCACATGGTCGTGCCACTGACCGTTGATTTTCAAGTATCCGCGCAGATAACCTTCCCGCTGAAACCCGGCTTTTTCAAGCAGGCGGATGCTCCGAGCATTGTCTGGAATACAGGCTGCTTCGATACGGTGCAACTCAAGCCCTGCGAAGATATAGGGTATAACCAATTGAAGTGCGGCGAACATGTGGCCCTGGCCGGCGTATGCCTCGCCCATCCAGTAGCCAATCATGCAGCTTTGTGCTGCACCGCGCCTAATGTAGCCGATCGTGATGCCGCCGAGCAGCGTCATATTCTGCTTGTGAAAGAGGAAGAGCGGGATGGCCTGGCCGGAGGCGTATTCCTGCTTGCCGCGGATGACGCGGGCGCGGTAGGCGCCCTCGGTCAACTCGTCGCGGCGCCATGTCGGCTCCCAGGGTTCCAGAAACTGCCGGCTGGCCGCCCGCAGCTTATGCCACTGGTTGAAATCCTGGTAGCGCGGTAGGCGCAGCACATAGTGCTCGTTCTCGAGTTCCACTGAATCCGGTTGCCGCGACAGGAACCGAAAAACCGATTTTGCCATCGATCACCCCCGGCACATGGATATCAGGTCAGACGAGGGCCTGTTTGCTCTGAGGAGCGGGCGAGGAAAGAGATGCGGCGATGTCTTCCATTGGAGCCAAATGTTCGAGCGGGCCGATGGCCGAGAGCGTCGGCACGGTGTCGAAGAACAGGCGTCCAGCAAGATCCGTCAGTCGCCCGACCGTGATGCCTTCCAACCGTTCCATCATCTCCTGGTTGGAGATCGGGCGGCCGTAAAGCATCATCTGCCTTGCGATCTGACCGGCGCGGGCGGCTGGACTTTCCTGACCCATCAGCAGCTGGGCGCGGATCTGGGCGCGGGCGCGTTCGATTTCCTTCTGCTCGATGGTTGCTGCCGACTTGTGAAGCTCGTCAATGATAACGGGCACCAGTTCCGGCAGGTTCTCGCCGCCGGTGGCGGCATGGATGCCGAAGATACCGGTATCGGAAAAGCCCCAGTGGAAGGCATAGATGGAGTAGCAGAGACCGCGGATCTCGCGCACTTCCTGGAACAGGCGGGACGACATGCCACCGCCGAGGATGTTGGCGAGAATCTGCGAACAGTAGAAGTCGCGGGCGTGATAGGCCTTGCCTTCGAAGCCGAGCAAAATCTGCGCATCCATCAGGTCGCGCGTCTCGCGGATGTTGCCGCCGATATATTTTGCCGGCTCCATCACGGGCGTTGCCGATGGAGAGGTGGGAAGGCTGGCGAAGCGATCCTCGACCATGCGAACAAACTCGTCGTGCTGGACGGCGCCGGTCGCGACGACGAACATCCGGTCGGTCGTGTAATTGCGGCTGAGATAGCCACGGATCTGCTGCGGCGTGAACGACACCACGGTTTGCGGCGTACCGAGGATCGCCCGGCCGAGCGTCTGGTCGCGATAAGCGGTTTCTGAGAACTTGTCGAAAACGACGTCGTCAGGCGTGTCGTTTGCGGCGTTGATTTCCTGCAGGATGACCTGCTTTTCGCGCTCGAGTTCTTCCTCCTCGAAGGCTGATTCCGTCAGGATATCGGCAAGGATGTCGACGGCAAGCGGCACATGGTCCTTGAGAACGCGGGCATAGTAGGAGGTCGTTTCCGTGGAGGTCGCGGCATTGACCTCGCCGCCGACATCCTCGATCTCTTCGGCGATTTCACGCGCGCTGCGGCGCGCCGTGCCCTTGAAGGCCATGTGCTCGAGCAGGTGGGCAATGCCATGCTCGTCTGTCGTCTCGTTGCGCGATCCTGATTTGATCCAAACTCCCAGCGCAACGCTTTCCAGATGCGGCATGGTCTGTGTGACTACTGTCAGCCCGGATTTGAGCCGGGTGCACTCAACTGTCATTGGTTATCTTTCTGCGCCTGCTTTACTTAGGCCCGACTATGCTCGCCGATGAAGGTCTCAATGGCTTTGAGCTCAGGCTTCACGATCTGAAAGCGCTCCTCCTTGTGCATCAGATCAGCAAGCCACGTCGGAAGCGCGGGGTCAATACCGGAGGCGGATTTTACGGCGGCCGGGAATTTCGCCGGGTGCGCGGTGGCAAGCGTAACCATCGGCGTGTTCGGTTTCTCGTGCTTTGCCGCAACGAAGACGCCGATCGCCGAATGCGGATCGAGGAGATAGCCGGTTTCGGCATGGGTTTTCTTGATCGTTTGGGCGACCTGTTTCTCGCTGGCGCGGCCGGCGCGGAAGTCCTTCTTGATGAAGGCAAGGGCCTCCTTCGCAATCTCGAAGCCGTTGGATTGCTTCAGACTATTCATCGCCGCGCGGACCTTGGAAGCGTCGCGATCATAGGCCTCGAACAGCAGACGCTCGAAGTTCGAGGAGATCTGGATGTCCATCGAGGGCGAGGTTGTGGCCTTCACCGCCTTCATCTCGTAGCGGCCGGTCTTCAGCGTGCGCTCCAGGATATCGTTCTCGTTGGTGGCAACGACAAGTTTGCCGATCGGCAGGCCCATGCGCTTTGCGCAGTAACCGGCAAAGATGTCGCCGAAATTGCCGGTCGGCACGGTAAACGAAATCTTACGGTCCGGGCCGCCGAGCGCGATTGCCGTCGTGAAGTAGTAGACAATCTGGGCCATGATGCGGGCCCAGTTGATCGAGTTGACGCCAGAGAGTTTGACACGATCGCGGAACGGCGCGTCGTTGAACATCGCTTTGACGAGGTTCTGGCAATCGTCGAAATTGCCTTCGACGGCAAGCGCGTGAACGTTGGAGGCGGTGGAGGTTGTCATCTGACGCTGCTGCACCGGCGACACCTTGCCGTTCGGGAAGAGAATGAAGATGTCGGTGCGTTCGCGGCCGGCAAAGGCGTCGATGGCGGCGCCCCCGGTATCGCCGGAGGTTGCGCCGACGATGGTCGCACGCTCGCCGCGCTTTTCCAGCGCGTAGTCCATCAGCCGGGCGAGCAGCTGCATGGCGACATCCTTGAAAGCCAGCGTCGTGCCGTGGAAGAGTTCCATGACGAAGCTGTTCGGACCGGCCTGCACAAGCGGGGCGATCGCCGGGTGGCGGAAAGTCCCATACGCCTCGTCGATCATCGAACGGAAGGTCTCGCCCGGAATCTCGCCATTGGTGAAGGGCAACAGGATGGCGAAGGCAATCTCCTGATAGCTCTTGCCGCGAAGCGCCCGAATTTCCTTTTTTGAGAAATGCGGCCACTTGCGCGGCACATAAAGGCCGCCATCGCGCGCCAGACCCGCCAGCAATGCATCGCAGAAACCGAGGGAAGGGGCTTCGCCGCGGGTCGAGATATAATCCACTGTCGTCATCCTTGATGTGCCGGCCGGAGAAAGTCCGGGTTGGAGGGAAAGTATGCCTCGCGCCGCATCTCGCTTGCCCTGCCGGCCATCGCCTGCAATCCCGAAATGTGCATCAAAACGGTTCTTACCCAATCGATTTTTGTTTGCGCCGCTGATATAGACCATCGCAAACTGTCACGAAAGGCCTGCCATCAAGTGATTGGGCCTGCCAAAAAACTTTGTGGAGAGGGTGGAATAATCGTGCTTGGCAAGGTCTCGCGTCTCATCGTTTCAGCTTCGCTTGCGGCAATTCTTGCCGGTTGCAACTCCCTTGGCGTCGGCGGTGGCTCGGACAGCGCAACGGCACCGGCCCAGTCGAATAGCAATGGGCAGATCATGCCGCTGGCGCCAGCCAACCCGTCGTCCAACGATCCTTCGATCGGTACCGCCAAGACCGCGTCGGGCGCCACTGCCCCGGTTGTCCAGGGCGCGTGCCCGCAGATGTTCATGAAGGACAGCGACGCAATCTTCCGGACTTATGCCGGCGGAGCCAGGACCGGTGATGCGGAGAAACTCGCCTACCAGGCATCGATCGGCGACTACAGCCGCCAGTGCAGCCTCAACGACACGAACCTGACGATGACGGTGGTTGCCCAACTTCGCGTTCTCGCTGGTCCGAGCGGTTCGTCTGGCAAAGTCACGCTTCCGGTCCGTATCACGGTCTACGACGGCGAGGATGCGCTCTATTCGGAAGTGACGAACTTCCCGGTCGAGGTCGGCTCCGGCGCCACGCAGGCCCTGTTCCGCAAGGACGGCATCAAGCTTCCTGTCGGCTCTGGCGCGCTGGTGCGCGTAAACATTGGTTTCGATCAGGGACCGGTGTCGACGAAAAAGAAGAAGGCCTGAAAAACGTCCTTATTTCCGCTTCGCTATGCTGGCTGGCGCGGGGAGCGCAGACCGCTTGAAAATCGGTATCGTTTTGAACCCGGCGTCCGGCCGGCGCGGAAAGAAACTGTTCTGGTCGACGCTGCGGCGCGCCATCGAGGCGAGATTCACCGATCTGAGCCTGCGTGAAACCAAGGGCTTCGGCGATGCCGAGCGCTTCGGGCGCGAACTGGCGGATGATGGCGCCGACCTTGTGATCGCCGTCGGCGGCGACGGGACGATCGGCGAGGTGGCCGGCGGCATTCTGAAATCGCAGCGGCCGGCTACGGCCTTCTCGTTCATCGCCACCGGGACCGGCTGCGACTTCGCCCGCAATTTCCCGATATCGCGCGACCCTGCCAAGATCGCCGAAGGGCTGATGTCTCCGTCCGTGCGGCAGATCGATGCCGGGCTGCTGACCTGCGACGATGAGGACGGCGACACGGTGACGCGCCACTTTGCCAATATCGCAAGCTTTGGCGTGTCTGGTCATATCGTGCGTGCCGTCAACGAGGCGCGCCCGGGCCAACGGCTGCCGGGACCGATGGTCTTCCTCTTCCACAGCCTATTGCAGATCCTGCGCTACAAGCCGCGCAATATCCGCCTTCGGCTGGATGGCGAGGATGTCTATGACGGTCCGATCACGGCGGTCGCCGTTGCCAACGGCGCCCGGTTCGGTGGTGGCATGAAAGTGGCTCCCGACGCGGATGTCGCCGATGGCCTGTTCGACGTAGTCATCATCCGCGGCGCCGGCAGGCTGAAGGTGCTGTCGCTGATGAACGGCATCTATGGCGGCGGCCACGTCAGGAGCCCGCTTGTCAGCATCCATCGCGCCAGGCTCGTCGAGGCATGGCCGATCTGCAAGGAGCCGATTCCCATCGACAGCGACGGCGAGGCACCCGGGAAACTTCCGGCGCGCTTTGAGATGCTCGCCGGCGTCCTCGGCCTGAAAATCTAGCGATTGCGAGGGCTAGCGAGGGAGTGATCATGAGACCTGTGGTGCTTGCGAGAAACTCAACCCTCTATGCGTGCTTGAACTGTCGCCCCGAGGTTGGTTCCGTGACACCTTTCATAGAATTCCACCACCCGCGGCGGCATGTCGGCCGGGATCGCCACGAAATCCTGAAGTCGAAGGTCCATCAATTTGGCCAGCTCGGGGTTGGATAGTTCCCGCTCGTTTAGGTTTTCGACGCGGGCAGCCAATTCTCGGAAGTATGACAAGTTGTCGTTCACAGTGGAAGGCGAGAGCGTCCTTCCGTGGGCAGGGATGACAAATCTAGCGTCCAAGTCACGTATTCGTTCGAGGGATGAGCAGATCAGCCGGAGATCACTGGCGGTTTTGCTCCAGACCTCCGGAATAGGGTATTCCACCGCGTCGACAGCCAGGCAGACACGGATTTCCGGAATCCACACCGCAATATGGTCAGGCGTGTGCCCCGGTGTGTGAAATAGCTCGAGCGTGAGATCGCCGCCATGAAGGGTCATCGAACCTGAAAAGGTGATGTCAGGCGCTATGAGCTCGACGTTTTGAAACCGCGAATCCTCGCCTATCTTCTCGTTCAGAACTTGGAGGGAGGAGGGGTCGTTCAGACGTTCACGTGCAGCAGCATGGGCGACAATAGGGGCTTTCCCGGCAATCGCAGCGTTGCCCCAGAAATGATCCCAGTCCATGTGCGAATTTACGACGATCAGAGGACGAGCGCGCACGTCCTCATCAAGGAGATCCAATGCCATCCGACATAGCTCAGGCGTTCCGAGAGTGTCGATCAGGACGTTAAATCTCTCGGTGCGCACGAAGATGGCGTCAACCTCGTCTCCCGCCCTGACGATGGTGATCCGATCGTCAAGCTCGGGATAGGAACATAATTCCACGGAAATAGTCATGCGAGACGGCCTCCATCAGACAGAGATCACTCCGATAGCTGAATGGTTCCGATCTGTCTCGGTGCAGAGAGCGAAATTCTACTGTCCGATAAGGCACCCCATCCCATAGCAAAATCGGTGGCAGCGTTTCGACGCTGCAACCGACTTTGGAGTTGGACGCCGGATAGGGCCGGGCGAGCGCCTGCGCTCGAGAGCAACCGACGTTACAGAACGCCTTCCCACTCGGCGAGCGCGGCAACGACGCCGGGCAGGTCGCTCATGCGGGAGATGGCTGTTTCGGCGCCCGCATCGGTCAGCCTGTCGGCATGCGCCGGATAGGTGTGTGATGCGCCGGTAAAGCCGATGACGCGCATGCCTGCTGCACGCGCGGCGTGGACGCCGTGAACGGAGTCTTCGACGACAACGGCGCGGTCAGGCGAAACGCCCATCTGCTTGGCGCCATGCAGGAAGACGTCCGGCTTCGGCTTCACGCGATCGGGACCAAGGTCCTTGGCCGAGAAGATATGCGGCGCAAACAGCGGCTTCAGGCCCACCTTGCCGAGCATCATGTCGAGCCGCGTGCTGCTGGAGTTGGAGCAGATGCAGCGCTTCAGCTGCAGACGCGAAAGGGCGGCTTCAACACCCGATATCGCTTGCACGTCCTGCCCCAGACGCAGGTCGAGCAGCTTCTCGGACTTGTCAAGCAGAGACGCGGGGATCGGAATGCTGGCCTCGCGCTCGACCTGGAAGAGAATGTTCTGCCAGGTCATGCCCGCGAAGCGCTCGCCCATTTCCTCGATGCTGATTGGGTAGCCCGCTTCGGTGAGAAGCTTGGATTCCACATCCGCAGCGATGATTTCCGAATCGACCAGAACGCCGTCGCAGTCGAAGATGATGAGGTCGAAGCCGTCCATTTATTCGCGCCTTGTTTGGGATGATGCCCCTTTACACGATGCCTGGGCGAAGCTCAACCGATAGCAAGGCATGGCTGGATTGCGCGCCGCGGGCGGCTTGGATTTTGCGGTCGTTCGCGGCTATTTGGTGGCAGGAAACAGCGCGAGAAACTGCCGTTCGCCTTCTGGAGAAAAAACGACGGAGCGGCTTTCGGCGGTGCGGCGGGCCCAGCCTTTGTCGAGAAAATTGGAAAGCAGGGCCTTGCCGAGGCCGCCGGCGAGATGCGCCCGTCGCTCACTCCAGTCCAGGCAGGAGCGACAAAGCGGCCTTCGCGACGATTTCAGAGCCTGCACGTCTATGCCGATGCACGTCAGCTCGCTTTCACCGGTCTCCGTCAATGCAAGGCCATCGCCGAATGCGTCGATCGCGCCTCGAGCGATCAGGCTGTCGAGCATTCGCACGCCGTAATCGCCGGCGAGGTGATCGTAGCAAATACGCGCCTTGCGCAATGCCGGCTCCTTTGGCCCCGGCTTGTGGCGCAGATGGCCGCGCCCGGCGGCAAAGCCCATGATGCTTTCCAAGAACTTGCCAACGCTGTCATCCGCCAATGTGAAGTAGCGATGGCGGCCCTGCTTGCGCTGCACCAGCAGGTTGCCGGCCTCCAGCTTGGCGAGATGCGTGCTCGCCGTCTGCACAGTAATGCCACCGGCGGCAGCGAGCTCTGTCGCCGTCAGCGCTTTACCGCCCATCAGTGCGGTCAGCATGTTGGCACGGGCGGGGTCGCCGATCAGCGCGCCGATCTGGGATATGTCAGGTCCTTCCTTCATACTTCGATCCTAACCGAAGCATTGTCGTCCCGCAATGTGCGAAAACTGTCTCCAGACAACATTGGAGACGACGATGATTACCTGCTTCATCCGCTATGAGATCGATCCCTTCAAGAAGGAGGCCTTTGCCGAATATGCCCGCAATTGGGGCCAGGCGATCCCGCGCAACGGTGCCGATCTCGTCGGCTATTTCGCCCCGCATGAAGGCTCGGCAACGACTGCCTACGGCGTCTATAATATCGATAGCCTCGCCGCGTATGAAGCCTATCGCGCCCGCCTTGCTGCCGATCCGCTCGGCAAGGAAAATTACGAATTCGCCAAGCGCGAACGTTTCATCCTGAAGGAAGATCGCATCTTCCTCAAAAACGCTTCCCTTCCTCACGCAAAGCTGGTGATGCCATGATCGCTGTCATCTTCGAAGTCTTGCCCTTCATGGGCGAACGCCACACCTATCTCGATCTCGCCGGTGAACTTCGCGGTGAACTGGAAAAGATCGACGGCTTTATCTCGATCGAGCGCTTCGAAAGCCTCACCAATCGCGGCAAGCTGCTTTCGCTCTCCTTCTGGCGTGACGAGGAGGCGGTAAAGACGTGGCGAAACCTCGAGGCGCACCGCGCTGCCCAGCACGCCGGCCGCAACGGCGTCTTTGCGGACTATCGGCTGCGGATCGGCCACATCGTCCGCGACTACGGCATGAACGAGCGCGCCGAGGCACCGGCCGACAGCCGCAAGGTGCATGACGTCGCGGCTTAGCTGCGCCAGTCGGAAAGGGTGGGCAGGCATCGTTTGGCGGCCGACCCTTTCTACCGCCGAACCGGCGCTGCGACTTATTTTCCCGAAATCGCTCATCCCTTCAGGCTTTGGTAACCAAACTGAGTAACCATAACGGACAGTAAAAGCGTAATGTGTATGAGCGAGTTTCCAGATGGCGTCAGTATTTCCGCTTGCCGATCTCAAGGCCTCCGCAAAGCCGGACTCCTGGATCGACACGATCATCAAGGGCGATTGCGTTGCTGCCCTTGAAGCCCTGCCGAACCACTCCGTAGACGTCATTTTCGCTGATCCACCGTACAACCTCCAACTTGGCGGCACGCTGCATCGCCCCGATCAGTCGCTGGTCGATGCTGTCGATGACGCGTGGGATCAATTCGCTTCCTTCGAGGCCTATGATGCCTTCACCCGCGCCTGGCTGCTCGCCTGCCGCCGCGTCCTGAAGCCGACGGGCACGATTTGGGTTATCGGCTCCTATCACAACATCTTCCGCGTCGGCGCCACGCTGCAGGATCTGAACTTCTGGATCCTCAACGACATCGTCTGGCGCAAGACCAATCCGATGCCGAACTTCAAGGGCCGTCGCTTCCAGAACGCGCATGAGACGATGATCTGGGCGAGCCCGAACGCCAAGGCCAAGGGCTACACCTTCAACTACGATGCCATGAAGGCGGCCAACGACGACGTGCAGATGCGCTCCGACTGGCTGTTCCCGATCTGCAGCGGCAATGAGCGCCTGAAGGGCGACGACGGCAAGAAAGTGCACCCGACGCAGAAGCCGGAAGCATTGCTCGCCCGCGTCATCATGGCCTCCTCGAAGCCGGGCGACGTCATCCTCGATCCGTTCTTCGGCTCGGGCACGACGGGTGCCGTCGCCAAGCGTCTTGGCCGCCACTTCGTCGGCATCGAGCGCGAGCAGGATTACATCGATGCGGCCTCCGCCCGCATCGAAGCGGTCGAGCCGCTCGGCAAGGCCGAGCTCACCGTCATGACCGGCAAGAAGCAGGAAGTCCGCGTGGCTTTCAACGTGCTAGTCGAAAGCGGCCTGATCAAGCCCGGCCAGGTGCTGACCGATGCGCGCCGTCGCTACAGCGCAATCGTTCGCGCCGACGGTACGGTGGCCTCCCGTGGCGAGGCCGGTTCCATTCATCGCCTCGGGGCAAAGGTCCAGGGCCTTGATGCATGCAACGGATGGACATTCTGGCACTTCGACGACGGGCAATCCCTGCGCCCGATCGACGAATTGCGGTCCGTGATCCGCAGTGATCTGGCAAAGGCGGAATGATGCGCGCCTTCACCTGATCGAGACTTCCTTCTTCCGGTGTTTTGTACCTCCAGTTACGGAAGAAGGCCTGGCGCCCGGGGATCAACACCCCGGGCGCTCTTCATTTTGGCTCGCGCAGCAGCGCAATTCCGTGCCATGTATCGGTGACTGATGATCCGAACAGGCAGGGAACTGGCCATGTATCTTGCGATCATACTGTTGCTGATGTTTGTTTCGCCGCTGGGCTCGGTGGTCGCCGAAGCGCAGTGGGGCACAGACGCCAACCTCGTCTTCATGATCGGAAAATGGTTCGTCTTCTGGGGCGTCGGCCTGCGATTGCTTGTGGCCAGCCTGAAGCAGATCGTCAATCCGGCCTTTACGGCCGAGACGATCTTTGGCGTCACCGATCACAAGGCCCAGCCACTGGTCCAGGAGATTGGCTTCGGCAACCTGTCGATCGGCATGCTTGGCCTGCTCAGTTTCTTCGAGCCGCAGTGGATCGTCCCTGCCGCGATCACCGGTTGCCTGTTCTTCGGCCTTGCCGGTCTCAAGCATCTTCTCGAACCAGGGAGGAACAGGTCGAGGACCATCGCGATGGTTTCCGACCTGTGGCTCTTTTTCGTGCTCGCCTTCTACCTTTCGGCAGCGTTCTTTCAGAACGCCTGATAGTCGGTTACCTCGACGTGAGTGATACGACCATCTTCATTGAAGGTGATCGTCTCTTCGCCCTCCCGCACCAGCGGTTTGCCCGTCTTGCTGTGCGTCGCACGAACCGACCAGACGGCGCGGCCGGCATTCGGGCTGACCTTCTCGACCAGCGTGTCGATTGCCGTCTGGTCCGGGTAGTCGTCGAAATACCTGCGAAAGGCGACCATGATATCGGCTCGCCCGGACAGGCTGCCGACACCGTTGGAGACATAGGTCGCATCTTGCGCGAAGCAGTTCTCGATCGTATCGAAATCGAGCGCATTGATGGCGCCGTGGAAGCGCTTGATTTCTTCAGCCGGATCGAATGCCATGATCAGACCCTCACGCCACGCGCTGCAAGATCGGCACGCAGCTGGTCGGCGCCGGTGAAGAGAACCGCATCCCAGCCGGCGGCTTTGGCGCCCTCGACGTTGGGGGCGGAGTCGTCGATGAAGATCGTCGCCGCCGGATTGAGGCCGAAGCTCTTCGCATGCGTTTCGTAGATCGCGATATCGGGCTTGATCAGGCCGACGTCGCCGGACACCGTGACGCCGCGCGGCTTAGTAAGGAACGGGAAGCGGACCTGCGCCTCGCGGAAGGTGTCGGATGCGAAGTTGGTCAGCATCGTCACATCCTGGCCATCGGCAATCAGGCCTTCCATGATCGCGACGCTGTCGTCGTAGGAGTGCGGGACCATCTCGTGCCAGTGGTTCCGGAACGCGCGGATATGCTCCTCACGATCCGGATGAACTTCGATCAGCAGGGCTTCGGCATCGGCCCAGGTGCGGCCGCGGTCCTGCTCGACGTTCCAATCATGGGTGCAGACATTTTCGAAGAACCACTTGCGCTCGCCCTCATCGGGAATGAGGCGGCTGAACGGAATATTCGGATCGTAATGGACGAGAACTTTTCCGATGTCGAAAACAATATGATCAATGGGCATCGATTAATCCTTGGCATGTTTGAACGCGAGCGGAATAGCTGCGGTGATTGCTTTTTTCATGACAGTCGGCAACGCCTGCGAGTCAAGATTTGTAACCGCTTCCCACCAACCGTTATCCGTTTGAATTCGCGAGGGGATCGCGACGCGGTAGATGGAAAGCCTGAGCTCGAAATGGGTGAAGACGTGGGTCACGGTCCCGCAGGGCTCCCAAGCCGCCGGGAACGGTGCAGCACTGGCCGACGTTTCTCCGTTCTGCCTCGCCGTCCAGTCGGTCGTCGGCACTTCGGTCATGCCGCCGAGCAGGCCGCTCTCGATGCGCCGCCGCAACAGAACGTCGCCATCCGGCGTAACGGCGATGAAGGCTGCGCCTCGCCGTATAGGCTTTTCCCTCTTGGCGGCCTTGACCGGAAAGTGTTCGGGATCATGCAGACGCAGCGCCTCGCAGGATCCCCTGAGGGGACAGAGTGAACAGGCGGGCCGCTTCGGTGTGCAGATCGTCGCGCCGAGATCCATCATCGCCTGGGCGAAGTCGCCGGGCCGATCTTTCGGGGTTAGCAGAGCCACCTTCTGCTTCATCAGTGGTTTGGCAGCAGGCAGTGGGGTGGCGATCGCGTAGAGGCGCGAAATCACCCGCTCGACATTGCCGTCCATGACGGCTGCCTGCCGGTTGAAGGCGATCGCCGCCACTGCAGCGGCCGTGTAGTCGCCGATGCCGGGAAGCGATCTCAGTCCTTCCTCGGTGTCTGGAAAGACGCCGTCGTGTTCGCGCGTCACGGCCTCGGCGCACTTCTTGAGGTTGCGGGCGCGGGCGTAATATCCGAGTCCGGCCCAAGCAGCCATCACGTCTTCGCTAGCGGCGTCGGCAAGATCGCGCACCGTCGGCCAGCGCGCCAGGAAATTGGTAAAGTAGGGCTTTACCGCCGACACCGTGGTCTGCTGCAGCATCACTTCGGAAAGCCAGACATGGTACGGATCGGCCTTGACGCCGCGCGCCGCCATCGGCGGGGAAACGCGCCATGGCAGGTCGCGATGGTGGCGGTCATACCAATCGAGAAGGGGCTTGGCGGCGGGCGCGTCCAGTGTTGTCGATGTCATCATTTGCCGTCGTCAGGGGAAGTGCCCTATACTTGGCGAAGCAATGCCGCGCGATCAAGGCAGTGGTGCCGGATGGCAGCGCGATGTGAAGGTTTCGATGAGTTATCCACGCAAAGGTGAAAAGCAAATCTCCGAATTGGCGAACGGGCTGATCGATCCGGTGCTTGCAAAGCGCGCCGGCATCAATACGGCGCTGCTCGGCTCGTGGAATGAAATCGCCGGTGAGGAATTTGCCGATTGCACCCGGCCGGAAAAGATTGCCTGGGCGCGCGGCAATGATGACGGAGGCTTCCGTCCGGGCGTGCTCACGATCGCCTGCGAGGGCGCCCGAGCACTGTTTTTGACCCATGCGCAGGGTGAGCTGATCCAGCGCGTCAACAGTTTCTTCGGCTTCGCCGCTGTTCATCAGATCCGTATCGTCCAGAAGCCTGTCTATCAGGCGGTCAAGCGCTCCCGCACTCCGCCGCCATTGAAGGGCGCGGCAGCCGCAAAGTTGGAGGACATGATGGAAGGCATCGAGGGCGACAAGCTGCGCGAAGCGGTAAAGCGTCTCGGCACGGCCGTGCTGGGGAAGCGCGGCCGCTAGTGCCTTACAAGTATTGCCGCGGCAATTCTGTCCGCAATTTAATCTGGCGGTCCAACCAAGGTCACAATTCTTTGAAGAAAGTTGGCGAAGCGTGCCTTGTTCAGGGCTTCGAGCCGTTATATCGCACTGTCAGCCACTACTCTCATTCATGGGGACCTTCATGCCGATTTCCGAAATGCAACTGACGAAACGCCAGCTTCTGGGCGGCGTGGCTGCCGCGACGGCGACCCTGGCGGTTTTCAGCACCGCGCATGCCGCGACCGAAATGCCCAAGCCCGACGGCGACGTCGACATGGCTGCCGTGCTGAAGCCAGGCGAGTTGCCGGAAATGGCACTCGGCAAGGAAGACGCCCCGGTCACGATCGTCGAATACATGTCGATGACCTGCCCGCACTGCGCCCACTTCCACACGGCGACCTTCGACGAGATCAAGAAGAAGTACGTCGATACGGGCAAGGTGCGGTTCATCATCCGCGAATTCCCGTTTGATCCGCGTGCGGCCGCTGCCTTCATGCTGGCACGCTGCAATCCTTCCAAGCCGGAAGAATTGAGCACCGCCGAACAGTATTTTCCGATGGTGGCCATGCTGTTCAAGCAGCAGCAGACCTGGGCCGCTGCAGACGATGGCCGCGCTGCACTGCTTCAGATGTCCAAACTTGCCGGATTTACTGAGGATAGCTTCACGAAGTGCTTGACGAACCAGAAGCTGCTGGATGAAGTGAACGCAACGCGGGAAAGGGGTTCCAAAGAGTTTGGCGTCAATGCCACGCCGACTTTCCTCATCAACGGCAAGCGCTATTCTGGAGACATGACGGTTGACACCATGTCGGCCCTTATCGACAGCCTGCTCTAAACTGAACCGTATCCGATCGACGGGCGACGGCAGAGGCCGTTCGCCCGTTGTTTGCCTTGTGCGGCGCGGGGGCGCTGCATGAAGTTCAACAAGCTTCGCGTCGTCGGCTTCAAGTCCTTCGTCGAACCCGCCGAATTCATCATCGAGCGCGGATTGACCGGTGTCGTCGGCCCGAACGGTTGCGGCAAGTCGAACCTCGTCGAAGCGCTCCGCTGGGTGATGGGCGAGAATTCCTACAAGAACATGCGTGCGTCCGGCATGGACGACGTCATCTTTTCCGGCTCGGGGAACCGTCCCGCCCGCAACACCGCCGAAGTCGCGCTCTATCTTGACAATGCCGAGCGCACGGCGCCTGCCGCCTTCAACGATAGCGACGAGATCCAGGTCACGCGCCGCATCGAGCGCGAGCAGGGATCGATCTATCGCATCAACGGCAAGGAAAGCCGCGCCAAGGATGTGCAGTTGCTCTTCGCCGACGCCTCCACCGGCGCCCGTTCGCCGTCGATGGTGGGGCAGGGGCGGATCGGTGAGCTGATCTCGGCAAAGCCGCAGGCCCGCCGCCAGCTGCTGGAAGAAGCAGCCGGCATATCAGGCCTGCATTCGCGCCGCCACGAAGCCGAGCTTCGCCTGCGTGCCGCCGAAGGCAATCTCGAACGTCTCGACGACGTAACCTCGCAGCTTGAGAGCCAGATCGAGAGCTTGAAGCGTCAGGCGCGTCAGGCAAGTCGCTTCAAGTCGCTGTCCGCCGATATCCGCGCCCGCGAGGCAATGCTCCTGCATATCCGCTGGGTTCAGGCCAAAGAGGCGGAAGCGGAAGCCGACAGTGCGCTCAATCAGGCAACCGTCGTCGTCGCCGAAAAGGCGCAGATGCAGATGGAGGCCGCCAAGGCCCAGGGCATTGCGAGCCTCAAGCTGCCGGAACTGCGCGAGGGCGACGCGCGTGCCGCCGCCGCGGTGCAGCGTCTGCAGATCGCCAAGACTCAGCTTGAGGAGGACGCTAACCGCATCCTGCGCCGTCGCGACGAACTGACCCGCCGCCTTGCACAGCTCGGCGAAGACATCCGCCGCGAGGAGCGGCTGGTGGCAGACAACGCGGCAATCCTGGCGCGGTTGGATACCGAAGAAGCCGAGATCGCCGAGATCCTTGCCGACTCCGGCCGTTTTGCCGAAGAGACCCGCGAGGCCTTCGAGGAGGCAGCCGCAAAGCTTGCCGACAGCGAGCGTATTTTTACCGCGCTGACGGCCGAACGTGCCGAGGCTGCAGCCGGACGCAACCAGCTTGAGCGCGCCATTCGCGACCTTGCCGATCGCAAGATGCGCCTTGAACGGCATATGGATGAGGCCAATCGCGAGCTCTCCGCAATCGGCGAGACGATTGCTAGCCTGCCCGATCCGGACGAGAAGCGGGCCGTGGTGGAGGTAGGCGAGCAGGCTGTTGCCGAGGCGGAAGCCGCGATCCAAAGCGTCGAGCAGGCCTTGGTCGCTGCCCGCCAGGCAGAAGCTCTCTCCCGATCGCCGGTCGATCAGGCGCGTGGGAAGCTGAACGCCATCGAAACCGAAGCCCGGACCATTGCACGCATGCTCGCTGCCGGCGCCGCCGCAGGCGAATTTGCGCCGGCCGCCGATCAGCTGCGCGTCGACCGCGGCTTTGAAACGGCGCTCGGCGCAGCGTTGGGTGACGACATCGAATCCCCGCTTGATTCCAAGGCGCCGGCTCATTGGTCTGGCAATGGCGACGGTGTCGCGGACCCGGCGCTGCCGGCCGGCGTGACTCCGTTGGTTGACTACGTTCGCGCCCCTGCCGCGCTGATGCGTCGCCTGAAACAAATCGGCCTCGTCTCCGCTTCGGATGCTGCGGCGCTGATGAAGGATCTCAAGCCCGGCCAACGTCTGGTGACCAAGGAAGGCTCCGTCTACCGTTGGGACGGCCACGTCACCGGTGCCGATGCACCGAGCGCGGCCGCGCTGCGGCTGGCGCAGAAGAACCGGCTCGCCGAACTGGAAAGCGAAGCCGCGCTTGCCCGCGACATACTCGCTGAAGCAGAGGAACGCCTGGCTGGTGCGGCCGATGCCATTCGCCTGCAAGAGCGCCGCCTTGCCGAGGCGCGCGAGAAGAGCCGTATGTCTGCGCGGCAACTCGCCGAGGCGCGTGAAGCACTGGCAGTGGCCGAACGAGCCTCCGGCGATCTCATCCGTCGCCGCGATGTCGTTGCCGAGGCTGTCAGTCAACTCCAGATCCAGCTTGAAGACATCTCAGTCCAGGACGAAAACGCCCGAATCGAGCTGGAAGATGCCCCTGATTTGACGGCGATGGACGAACGGCTTCGGTCGCAGCAGGCCGAGGTCGCGACTGATCGTGGTGCGCTCGCCGAAGCGCGGGCACGCCACGAAAGCCTCAACCGCGAAAACGAGGCCCGACAGCGCCGAATCGTGGTCATCGGGCAGGAACGCGAGACCTGGCGTCAGCGCGCTGCGAGCGCCGAGGATCACATCGCTACGCTTCGCGATCGCGAAGAAGAGGCGCGCGAGGAGGCCGCCGAGCTCGAGATGGCTCCCGATGAGTTCGACGACAAGCGACGCGCGCTGTTGAACGAACTCCAGAAGGCCGAGGAAGCGCGCCGCCATGCGGCCGACGTGCTTGCCGAAGCCGAGCTCGTCCAGCGCGATGCCGACCACAAGGCGGCGACTGCTCTCTCCGAACTCGCCGAAAGCCGCGAGCGTCGCGGTCGCGCTGAAGAGCGCCTGGTCTCCGCTCGTGAAAAGCGGCAGGAAACTGAGGCGCGAATTCGCGAGACCCTGAACGTTGCGCCACATGAGGCGCTTCGGCTCGCAGGACTGGAGCCGCTGCAGACAGCGCCCGACCTTCGCGAGGTCGAACGCGAACTCGAACGTCTCAAGATGGAACGCGAGCGACTTGGCGCGGTCAACCTGCGCGCTGAGGAAGAGCAGAAGGAACTGAGCGGGAAGCTCGAGGCGCTGATCAAGGAACGCGACGACGTGATCGATGCAATCCGCAAGTTGCGTGGCGCGATCCAGAGCCTCAATCGGGAGGGGCGCGAGCGCCTGATCGCCGCCTTCGACGTCGTCAACGGCCAATTCCAGCGCCTCTTCACCCATCTTTTCGGCGGCGGCACGGCCGAACTGCAGCTGATCGAATCCGACGATCCGCTCGAAGCCGGTCTCGAAATCCTCGCCCGTCCGCCGGGCAAGAAACCGCAGACGATGACGCTCCTTTCAGGCGGCGAGCAGGCACTGACGGCAATGGCGCTGATCTTTGCCGTCTTCCTGACCAATCCGGCGCCGATCTGCGTCCTAGACGAAGTGGACGCCCCATTGGACGACCACAATGTCGAGCGCTACTGCAACCTGATGGACGAAATGGCTGCCTCCACCGAGACGCGTTTCGTCATCATCACCCACAATCCGATCACCATGGCACGCATGAACAGGCTGTTCGGCGTGACGATGGCGGAGCAGGGGGTCTCGCAACTTGTGTCTGTCGACCTGCAGACTGCTGAACAATTGCGTGAAATCGCATGAGAAACGCCCAAAAAAAGTCTGCCGGATTGGGCCGTCTCCACCATTCAGGTAATGTTTTCCTACCGATCTTGTATTAGAGATTGCTTCAGGTCGCCGTCGACTTACCGCGAAGTGATGTCGGCTGCGTAGTTTTCTATGCGACGCGATCGGGGCAAAATGCTTTTTGGCTCTGACAGTCGTATGGCGGAACCCCCCGTCCGGTTTTCCTGGCCGGACGGACATAAGGCTTTGCGGGACTTTGTTGCAGTCCCGCAAAGCTTTTTCTCCCTTCAAACGCTTCAGTCTGTCGCAGTTATTGTGCGTCGCAACATTTCGGCCGCATTTGTCGATTTTCATTTCAACACCAACGGATTAAGTTGATCCGGATTTGGTATTGGGGGGAATATGACCAAGTGGGTCTATACATTTGGCAACGGTGAGGCAGAGGGTGGTGCTCTCGACGGCGAGCGTTTGGGCGGCAAAGGCGCAAATCTCGCGGAGATGTGCAATCTCGGCCTTCCTGTCCCTCCCGGTCTGACGATCATCGCCGAAGCCTGCTCTGCCTACTACAAGAACGGGCGACAGATTGCCGAAGAGCTGAAAGAACAGGTCCGCGCCGGCATCGAGCGCATCGAGCAAATTACCGGCCGGCGGTTCGGCGCGGGTGATCGGCCGCTGCTGCTGTCCGTGCGCTCGGGAGCGCGCGTTTCGATGCCGGGGATGATGGACACCGTCCTCAATCTCGGCCTCAACGACGAAACCGTGCAGGCGCTCGGCCACGACGCCGGCGACGCGCGTTTTGCCTGGGATAGCTACCGCCGTTTCATTCAGATGTATGCCGATGTCGTCATGCGTCTCGATCATGAAGTGTTCGAGGAAATTCTCGAGGATGAGAAGGCGCGCCTCGGCTATGAGTTCGACACGGAACTGACCGCCAACGAATGGCAGCATGTGGTCTCGCTCTACAAGAGCATCATCGAGGAGGAACTGGGCGAGGAGTTTCCCCAGGATCCCGAGGTGCAGCTATGGGGCGCGGTCGGGGCCGTATTCTCCAGCTGGATGAGCGCCCGCGCTGTCACCTATCGCCATCTTCACAATATCCCCGAAGGCTGGGGAACGGCAATCAACATCCAGGCCATGGTCTTCGGCAACCACGGCAATTCATCCGCGACCGGCGTTGCCTTCACCCGCAATCCGTCGACGGGCGACAAGTCGCTCTACGGCGAATTCCTCGTCAATGCGCAGGGAGAGGATGTCGTTGCCGGCATTCGCACTCCACAGAGCATCACAGAGGAGGGCCGTATCAGCTCTGGTTCCGAGCGGCCGTCGATGGAAAAGCTGATGCCCGACGCCTTCAAGGAGCTCTCGCGCATCTGCGCCGAGTTAGAAGAGCACTACCGCGACATGCAGGATATCGAGTTCACCATTGAACGCGGAAAGCTCTGGATGCTGCAGACGCGTGCCGGAAAGCGCTCAACGCGCGCGGCGATGAAGATCGCCGTCGACATGGTGGATGAGAAGGTGATCACGGAAGAAGAGGCCGTGCTTCGCATCGAACCCTCGTCCCTTGACCAACTCCTGCACCCGACGATCGACCCGCGCGTGTCGCGCGAGGTCATCGGCACGGGCCTGCCGGCGTCTCCCGGCGCGGCGACCGGCGAGATCGTCTTCACAGCCGAGGAGGCCGTGACGGCGTCCGAGGAGGGGCGCAAGGTCATCCTGCTGCGGGTCGAGACCAGTCCCGAAGACATTCATGGCATGCATGCGGCCGAAGGCATTCTGACGACGCGTGGGGGCATGACCAGTCACGCCGCCGTTGTCGCGCGCGGCATGGGCATCCCCTGCGTCGTCGGCGCCGGCAGCATGCGCATCGACGCCCGCAACGAGCGGCTGATCGGCGTCGGCATTACGCTGAAGAAGGGCGACGTCATCACCATCGACGGTTCGGCCGGACAGGTCCTGAAGGGCGACGTACAGATGATCCAGCCGGAGCTTTCGGGCGATTTCGGGCGCATCATGCAATGGGCTGATCGGGCGCGTCGTATGACTGTGCGCACCAATGCCGATACGCCGGCTGACGCGCGTGCAGCCCGTTCCTTTGGTGCCGAGGGCATCGGCCTTTGCCGTACCGAGCATATGTTCTTCGAGGGCGACCGCATTCATCTGATGCGCGAGATGATCCTCGCGGAGGACGAGACCGGTCGCCGTGCCGCGCTGGACAGCTTGCTGCCGGTGCAACGGCATGATTTCACCAGCCTGTTCAACGTCATGCATGGCCTGCCGGTGACGATCCGTCTGCTCGACCCACCATTGCACGAATTCCTGCCGAAGACGGACGAGGAGATCGCCGACGTTTCCGCCGCGATGGGCATGGACGCCGCGGTGCTGCGCCAGCGCGTTGATGCGTTGCATGAATTCAATCCGATGCTCGGCCATCGCGGCTGCCGGCTGGCCATTTCCTACCCTGAGATCGTCGAGATGCAGGCGCGCGCGATTTTCGAGGCGGCGGTCGCGGCAGCCCATGAAACGGGTGCTGCCGTTGTGCCCGAGATCATGGTGCCCCTGGTCGGGCTGCGCTCAGAACTGGACTACGTCAAGGAGCGCATCGACACCATTGCCGGCGACGTCATGGCGGAGGCCGGCATGCGGATCGACTACCTGGTCGGCACGATGATCGAATTGCCGCGCGCAGCCCTCAGAGCCCATATCATTGCGGAAGCGGCGGAGTTTTTCTCCTTCGGCACGAACGACCTGACGCAGACGACCTTCGGCATCTCGCGCGACGATGCTTCCGCCTTCATTCCGACCTATCAACGCAAGGGGATTATCGAGCACGATCCCTTCATTTCGCTGGATTTCGATGGTGTCGGGGAGCTGATCCGCATCGCCGCCGAACGCGGCAGGCGCACACGCAACGACATGAAGCTCGGAATCTGCGGCGAACACGGTGGCGATCCCGTATCCATCCATTTCTGCGAAGAGATCGGATTGGATTACGTGTCCTGTTCACCCTTCCGTGTGCCGATCGCTCGGCTTGCAGCCGCGCAGGCGGTCATTACCAACGATATTGCCGCCAATACGGGCGCCCGTAGTAGGACGGGTCTAGCTCGAACGCCATACCCATCATGAGCCTGTCGCTGTCATAGCGGTACTGCGCGCGGCGGTAGAGATCGATGCGCTGGAGGCAGCCTGCAAAGCCATCCGTGCCGCGTTTGAAGCCATAGCGCAAGCATTGGTCTTCGTCGGCGGCGCGCTGCTGCTCCGGCGTCAGCGTCTGGCACGCCGAGAGGCTTATGGCAGCTGCGGCGAGTGCGAGAGATAGAACGAGGATACGCATCGGTGTGTCTTTGCAACGAAAATTTCTCACAGTCAGATGACGCTAATCGCGGCTTACAGTCAACTAAAAGAGTGGCTTAGGGTTACGAGCTACCTTTGGGATCGCTGCTCGCCGACCGACCGGAGGCGCGAATGGCTTTCGCGCGTCGGGGATCGTCTGTAAGAAGAGGGCTCGCACGATATTGGAAGGCAAGCATGGCACTGCGCGATCGATTCTCGAAGAAACTGACCTGCCCGCAATGCGGCAATAGCGGCTTTGCCGAAGCTTCCGAGATCGATGATCCGAAGCGCAAGCATCCCGGCTTCAGCGTCGATCATCTGCCGCGCGGCTTCTTCATCCAGCGCGCGTCCAATCACCAGGAAACCAGCATGATCAAGTGCGAATGCGGACGCAAGTTCCCGTTCCGCAGTCTGGCGGAAGCGGCGGCTGAGCGGCTCTAGGTCAGAACCGCTCGAGGACCTTGACGAAGGCTTCGGCGAAGCGGACAAGGTGGGCCGTCGCTGGGTCCGGCGCTTCCATGCGGATTTCCGTGCCGCTGTGGTCGAGCACAGCGAGAACGACGCGCATCTGCTCGCCGGGCGAGGGGATGCGAAGCACGGCGATGCGCTTGCAGTCGTCCATCAGGCCTTCGGCCGGAAGATCGAAGAGAAATTCCCCGCCGGCCTTAGCCGATGCCACGCGGACCGTCTCGCAGAAGTCGGATTTGCCATCATATCCGTCGAGTGACAGTTCCAGTTCCAGAAGCTCTATCGGCAGAAGCGGATCTGCATGATCGGCTGCCCCCAGCGCCGGCGACTGGGTTCCCGATGCGAGCTCCGGTGCAATCATTGCCCTTCTCCTGTTAGTCGGTGTGCGACGCAAACCACACAACTGCAGATCAAGGAATATCAGAAAATGCTCACGCACGCCATTGTCGTCTTCCCCGTGGATTGCGTCCCTCCGATCGCGACAACAGTTTCAATTTAGGCGAATCTTGCACTAAACAAGTCGAGGGCGATTTTGCGCGTTCATGCGGGACGCGCCGCTTGCGAGTAACCGGTAAGTTTGATGGCAATCCGTTTCGACCGCCCCGTTTCAAGTGCCGCCCGCTTCGCGCGGCGCTTCGGGGCATTTGCGCTGGTTCTCTGCCTTGCGGCTCTGATTGGTCACCGCTTCGCGGGCCTTGTCACGCCCTACCTGGTGCTGGTTCTGCTCGTCTCCGCGGGCTTTGCGCTCCTTGCGGCGCTGCTTGCCCTTGCCGGGCTGCGCAGCCTCTGGCTGACCGGTGCCGAAGGCGGGCTTGATGCGCTGAAAGCCCTTATTTTCGCCGCCCTTCCGCTCGCGATAGGCGGGATTGCCGCCGAACGCTATTTTGTGCTGCCGGCAATCTATGATGTGTCGAGCGATCTCGTCTCGGCGCCCGACTGGCTGAAGACCCCGAACGCCGATCAGATCTGGCTGAAGAGGAAGCCGGATGTGACGCCGGAGGATCGCGAAAAGCAGCTCGAGGCCTACCCGGAACTCACAGGCCGCCGCTATGACGGCGCGATCGACCGCGTGCTCGAAGCGGTGAAGAAAGTCGCCAAGCAGAACGGCATCCGGATCACCCGCGCCGAGGGCGACAGCGAGCCAGACCGCGATCTCGAAGACCGGCCGGCGAAGCCGCAGGCGGACGACGGCGCGGTCGCCGAGGCTCCTGAGGCTGTGCCGATCCCGACGCCGCGTCCCTATGACGACGATGTGGCGCAGCTCATTCGAAGGGCGAACGGCGTGACGCTGCAGGGCGAAACCCGCACCCTCGTTCTCGGCCTGCGTTTCGACATCGTCATCCGCCTGCGCGAGGAAGCGGAAACCACCCTCGTCGATGTTCGCGTCGCCTCGCGCTACGGCCCGCACGATCTCGGCCTCAGCGCCGATATCGCCGAGGATTATCTGAAGGCTCTCGATTCCGAATTGCTCGGCATCGCCGGCAGCTAGTTTCGTCCACCCTTTTGTGACCAATGAACGGTTTTTGCCGCCGGACAGCTATCCCAGGAAGCGGTCCCTCTGCTCCGGGCTCGGCACGAAGCAGGTCGCGCGTCGGCCGGCAATGCGCAATCGGTTGCGGGCGACAAATTCGTAAGGCCTGTCGGCAAGTCCCTGCGGCAGCAGCCGCAGGATCTTCACCAGCGACCAGGGAAAGCCGAGCCCCGCAGCCATGCGGATCGTCCCTCTCGACTTGAAGTGGGCGCGCCCGTCTTCGATCAGGATGTTGGTCTCGTAGTCGCGCCCGTCCAGCCCATAGTGCCGGTAAAGCGCTTCCCCGAGCGGCGACTGCGCAGCGAGGAAGCGGTAACGCTCCGCCTTGTCATGCTTCAGAACGAACTGGATCCAGGCAGAACAGAACACGCATTCGCCATCGAAGACGATGACAGGCTTGTCGTCGGCAAAGGCCGGCACGGCGGCGTCGGTGCGATAGCTGTAGGCGTCGCGCACGAGGCTACCTCCGCGTCGCAGGTCGGTACGATCCCAGCAGCGCAGGCGGTCCGTCCGTCTCGATCTCGCCTCGCTCCACCAGATCCTCGACATGGGCAAGAACCGAGAGGGCGGCAGCGCCATGCAGGCGCGGATCGGTCTCGCGATAGATCACCTTCACCATGTCAGGAATGTTCCTGTCGCCGGCGCGGATCCGGTCGAGCACGGCGCGCTCGCGCATTCGCCGGTGCGTCTTCAGGGCGCGCAGGAAGGAGACCGGCTTCCGCACCGGACCGCCATGTCCCGGCAGCAGGATGCGGTCGTGGCGCTCGATCAGCCGGTCGAGGGAGGTCATGTAGTCACCCATGGAGCCGTCTGGCGGCGCGACAATTGACGTCGCCCATGCCATGACATGATCGGCGGAAAACAGGATGCCCGTTCCCTCCAACGCGAAGGCCGCATGGTTGGCGGTATGGCCGGGCGTCAGCACGCCGGTCAGGCTCCAACCGTCGCCCTCGATCGTTTCGCCGTCGCCGATCGCAATGTCCGGCCGGAAGTCCAAGTCCGAGCTCTCTGCGAATAGATTTACCTCTCCCTGGTATAGGGGGCGGGCGGCGCGGTGCGGTCCCTCGGCCACGATCTGCGCACCGGTTGCCGCCTGCAGGCGGCGCGAGAGGGGCGAGTGATCGCGATGCGTATGGCTGACGAAAATATGCGTGACCTCGCGCCCGTCGAGCGCTGCCATCAAGGCCCGGAAATGCGCCTCGTCCTCCGGTCCGGGGTCGATGACCGCCGTGGAGCGATCTCCGACGATATAGCTGTTGGTGCCGTGGAACGTGAAGGCGCTCGGATTGTTGACAGTGATGCGCTGCACGCCTGACGCAACCGGCACGGCCTGGCCGTAGGCGGGCTCGAAGGCCAGGTTGAACTCGGGACTTGCCATTTACTTGTATTCAATCTCGATGAAGGACATCGGCTGATCGCCGGCATTGACGACATTGTGCTCCGTGCCGGCATCGCGTCGGTAGGCCGCGCCTTTGGCGACATCGACCCTGCGGCTGCCGTCCTTTTCCTCCAGAAGAAACGGGCAGTCCGTCATCGGCACGACGACGTAGCCCATGCCATGCGTATGAACGCCCGTGTCCGCACCCGGCTCGAAATCCCAACGGGTGATCCGAACCACTGCATCGTCGAGCAGCAGCGTTGCGAGGGCAGGCGGGCGGGCGCGGTACTGGCTCATCGTCACTCCGGATCGTCTTGGATGGCTGACCCGAGACCTAGCATGGCGGTGCAAAAAGCGCACAGAAATATGCCGCGGCCCGAAACTTAATGATTGTGACGGCAGGCGAGCTTTGCTAAGCAGGCGTCGATTTGGCAAGCGGTCTCCGCTTTCAAGCTCTGGTGGGGCGTCGCCAAGCGGTAAGGCACCGGTTTTTGGTACCGGCATTCCCAGGTTCGAATCCTGGCGCCCCAGCCATTGAGTATCTTGTTGCTTTCTTCAGGAACAAAGGCAGCGGACTGGCCTGAGCGGCATCTCGCTCTTTGCCGGTCGCGCGGATATGGTCCTCTTCCGGCCATCGCGATCGGTATGGACGACGGTGAGAACGACCAGATTGTCGATTGCGCCGATGCTGATCTCGCGAACTCGCGGTAGTTGAAACGGCTGTCGATCACCGTGAAGACGAAACTTTCGAAAGTCCGGCTGGCTGTCTCGAAGTTCACGCCGTGCCCATCGAACATGCGAATTGAATGTTATGGCAAATTGCATGTACGGACAACGGCCGACACAAACAGACAGGCGGCCTTTCGGCCGCCTGCATTCAAATCGAAACCGCGGCCTAAATCACTGCGCGGGCTGCGCCGGCGCCAGGAATTCGGCGCAATAGGAGGGGCCGTTTACA
This sequence comes from Rhizobium sp. BK538, assembly GCF_014197575.1. Classification (NCBI taxonomy): domain Bacteria; kingdom Pseudomonadati; phylum Pseudomonadota; class Alphaproteobacteria; order Hyphomicrobiales; family Rhizobiaceae; genus Rhizobium; species Rhizobium sp. BK538. The sequence goes on along the minus strand of NZ_JACIFT010000006.1, from coordinate 41,503 downwards.
CCCGGGATGTCGCCGACGACGCGGATGCTGCGGATTGTGTAGTCGGAGCTGGTGACGATTTCCGCTTGGCAGCGCAGGTACTGCGTGCGTGCGGGCGAGATCTGCTTACCGCGCTTGCCGTCGGCGCCTTCTGCGTATTTCGCCGGGACGCGAACCGTCTTGTAGCCGCCCTTCCAGGTGTAGGTGACGCCGGAGCCGTTCTCGACATCGTTGATCGGCGGGCCGAATGCGGCAAAGAACTTGCCGGCCGATTGGCCCACCCAGCGGCTGGAGATCGGATCGGCGGAAGTCGGAATAGTCGTGCAACCGGCAAGCGCAATGGCAAGCCCGGCCGCGGCAAAGGTGCGGAGTGTCATTCTATCGTCCCTGAAATTGTCACGCATTCAACGGCGGGAATCACTGGCCTGCAGCGGTTTCCGCTTGTCCCGCCGAGCGCTTTAGCGTGGAACCCGGCAAAAGAAAATCGGCCCGCCTTCGCAATTGCAAAATTTGCCGTGAGTGTGGCTTTTTGTTCCGGAAAGCGCCTTTCTGCCGCCGGCTTGCGTCTTCGAAAAAATGCGCCGGCTTTTGAATTTTGGTGCTTGCGCAACGGGATGGGCCGGTCTATAGAGGCGCCGCTGGTCACGGAGTGTAGCGCAGTCTGGTAGCGCACCACGTTCGGGACGTGGGGGTCGAGTGTTCGAATCACTCCACTCCGACCAGCCGAAAAGCCCGCGAAAGTGGGCCCGCGAAAGCGGCGCGAAAGCGGGCTTTTTTCTTTTCCGCCGCCTATCGTCGTTAAGGCCGGCGGTTGTCGTCATTCTTAGCGATCTGAACGAAAGCCCGCACCTTGCGCGCCGGCGCGGCGAGATTGCACCGGTTGGGTTGAAGGTACACTCCTATACGCCGAGGATGGCATCGATCTCGGCAATCAACGCGCCATAGGTCTCGATATGCCGATAATACTCGTTGCGAATCAGCTCGGTGATATCGGAGAGCGGCCCGGCTCCCTCCGCGCGGAAGTGCTTGACGTCATTCTCGGCCATGGATTTGAGATTGTCCTCGTACTCCTTGACCCTCTGAACATAGTCTTCCCGAAGTTTTTCCAGACTCATCTCATCCCTCCTGGGGTAGCCAAGCGCCGCGGACATTCTGACGCGCGGCGGCGGCAATCTAAAGGTTGCCTAGAAGAGATGCGGCGCTTAAAGCAGATTGACAATCCCGGCCGGTGAAAAGTGAACCGATGAGCAGCTTTTATTCCAACATGGGCGGCCTGCCGCCGCAGACCGAACTCCTGTCCAGCAAGGCCGTGTTCACGACGGCCTATGCCGTCATCCCCCGCACCGTGATGACCGACATTGTCACGAGCTATCTCCCGCACTGGGAAGGTGCGCGAGCCTGGGTAATCTCCCGCCCGTTGAGCGGTTTTTCCGAGACCTTTTCGCAATACATCATGGAAGTGCAGCCCGGCGGCGGCAGTGATCGGCCGGAGCCAGAAAAGCGCGCCGAAGGCGTGCTCTTCGTCGTCGACGGCGAGATGACCGTCGAATTCGATGGTGCCTCGCATGCCATGCGTCTAGGCTCTTTCGCCTTCCTGCCTGCCGGCTCCCGCTGGACGCTGTGGAACAAGAGCGCTGCACCCGTGAAGTTTCATTGGATCCGTAAGGCCTTCCAGGAGGTCGAAGGGCAGGAGCCGCCGCCGGCGATCTTCACGCATGAGGAGAACCATCCGCCTCAGCCGATGCCCGATACCGACGGCGCCTGGGCCACGACCCGTTTCATCGATCCGGCCGACCTGCGCTACGACATGCATGTCACCATTGTCACCTTCGAGCCCGGCGGCGTCATCCCGTTCATGGAAACGCACGTGATGGAGCACGGCCTCTATGTGCTCGAGGGCCGGGCCGTCTATCGGCTCAACAAGGATTGGGTCGAAGTGGAGGCCGGCGACTTCATGTGGCTGCGCGCCTTCTGCCCGCAGGCCTGTTACGCCGGCGGCCCCGGCCGCTTCCGCTATCTGCTCTACAAGGACGTCAACCGGCACATGCCGTTGTGGTAGGCGCAGAAAGACAAACCAGAATGAGAAACGGGGCCGATTTGGCCCCGTTTTCGTTTTGCTTAAATGTCGCTTGCCGCATTCGACCAGAGGTCGGCGGCCTGAGCCGCCGTCATGCGCCGCACCTCCGCCTCGTGGCGGCGGTTGGCGAAGAGTTCGCTGGCCATGATCTGGTCGGCGAGGTCGGCCGGCAGCGACAGGATCACGCGGGCGTCGCCGCCGTGAATACCGCCGAGTTCACTGCGCTTTCCGCCCACCATGCCGCCCGCCACCGTGTTGTTGGTGTCGGGGTCGATCAGGATGAACGAGCCGGATGCACGGTTCTGCTCATACGGGTCGAAGATCGCCTGTTCGTCGAAGGCGAGGCGCACCTTGCCGATGGCATTCATGTAGAGCGTATCAACGGGCGCCCAGGCACCGGTCTTCAATTCGAGCTGCGCCAACGGCTGCACCTGCACACGCTGGCGGCGGCTGCCGCTCTTCAGCCAGTAGCGCTTGCCGGCTTCGATGCCTTCCGGCTGCAGCGCCACAATCTGTGCGTCGAAGGAAAGGCCAACCTGCGGCTGGCTGTCGATCGAGACGATCATGTCGCCGCGAGCGACGTCCACCGGCCGGTCGAGAACCAGCGTGATCGCGTCGCCCGCAACCGCGGCATTGCGCACGAGGTCGAAGGTGACGATCTTGGAGACGTTGGCCACCATGCCCGACGGCAGGATCATAACGCTATCGCCCGGCTTGACGGAACCGCCGGCAACCGTGCCCTGGTAGCCGCGAAAGCTTTCGCCCGGCCGCGACACACGCTGCACCGAGAAGCGGAAGCCTGTGGCTTGCGAGGAGCGCACGGTGGCAAGCTCGAGCGTTTCCACCAGCGTCGGGCCAGCATACCAAGGCATCGACGCTTCGCCGGAATAGACGACGTTCTCGCCCTTCAGGGCCGACATCGGGATCGCGGTGATCTGCTTGACGCCGAGCGACAGCGCGAATTCGCGGAATTCATGCGTGATCTTCTCGAAACCGGCACGGTCGTAGTTCGTCAGGTCGATCTTGTTGATCGCAAGCACGAATTGCTTGATGCCGAGCAGCGAGGCGATCGTCGCATGGCGGCGGGTCTGTTCCAGGATGCCGGCGCGGGCGTCGACCAGCAGGATGGCGAGGTCGGCGGTGGAAGCGCCGGTCGCCATGTTGCGGGTGTACTGCTCGTGGCCGGGCGTGTCGGCAACGATGAAGGAGCGCTTGTCGGTCGAGAAGTAGCGATAGGCGACATCGATGGTGATGCCCTGTTCGCGCTCGGCCTGCAGGCCGTCGAGCAGCAGCGCGAAGTCAGGTAGGCCAAGATCGTTCTGCTTGCCCGTCGAATCGCGCTGGAGCGTGGCGGCCTGGTCTTCCTTGACGGCCTTGGTATCCCAGAGCAGGCGGCCGATCAGGGTGGACTTGCCATCATCGACGCTGCCGCAGGTGATGAGGCGCAACGGTCGTGAATCGCGCGTCGCCGTTGCAGGTTCTGCGGCGGGCACGGCAAGGGCGTGTGCGGCGGTTACGGCTGCGGTCATCTCAGAAATATCCTTCACGCTTCTTCTTTTCCATGGAGCCGGACTGGTCGCGGTCGATGGCACGGCCCTGTCGTTCGGAAACCGTGGCGATTTCGAGTTCGGCGATCACGTCTTCGAGTGTGGTCGCTTTCGATGGGATGGCGCCCGTCAGCGGAAAATCGCCAAGGGTGCGGAAACGGATCATGCCTTCCTGGCGCACTTCGCCGGGAAGCAGTTCCAGCCGTGGATCTTCTGCCAGGATCATCATGCCGTCGCGCTCAACATAGGGGCGCTTCTTGGCGTAGTAGAGCGGTACCAGCGGAATGTCCTCGGCCTGGATGTAGCGCCAGATATCGACCTCGGTCCAGTTCGATAGCGGGAAGACGCGAACACTTTCGCCCTTGCGGATCTGGCCGTTGTAGATGTTCCAGAGTTCCGGGCGCTGGTTGCGCGGATCCCAGCGATGATCTGGCGTACGGAACGAATAGATGCGCTCCTTGGCGCGGCTGGCTTCCTCGTCGCGGCGCGCGCCGCCGAAGGCGGCATCGAACTGGCCGGCATCGAGAGCCTGGCGCAGCCCTTCGGTCTTCATGATGTCGGTGAAGGCTGCCGAGCCATGCGTGAACGGCGTCACGTTCTCAGACGCACCGCGCGGATTGATGTGCTCGATCAGGTCGAGGTCGTACTTCTTGGCCGTCTCGTCGCGAAAGGCGATCATCTCCCGGAACTTCCAGCCGGTGTTGACGTGCAGCAGCGGAAAGGGGACGCGACCGGGATAGAACGCCTTGCGGGCCAGATGCAGCAGGACCGATGAATCCTTGCCGATCGAGTAAAGCATGACCGGCTTCTCGAATTCGGCGGCGACCTCGCGGAAAATGTGGATCGCCTCGTTTTCGAGCGCCTTCAAATGCGGGTCGAGCGGCGGCTTCGTGCTCCGGGGACTGTTGATTTCCGTATCCGGACGGCTATCGGGCATTTCTAACTCCAGACTTCGATCATTCTCGGAAGAGAGGCCTCCGGAATGAGTTGCATTTCAGACTTCGAGGAGCGCAGGCGGCAGCCGCGCTCCGATCCCGAAGTTGACGGGTTACTGTTGTGCGGCGATCGCCGTGGCCTCTTCGGCCACGTGCAGACCGCATTCACGCTTCTCGTCCTGTTCCCACCACCAGCGGCCGGCGCGTTCCGGCTCGCCGGGCTTGATCGCACGGGTGCAGGGCTCACAGCCGATCGAGGGATAGCCGCGGGCATGCAATGGATTGACCGGCACGCCGTTATCGGCAACGTAGGCCTTGATGACGTCCAGGTCCCAGTCCGCGAGCGGGTTCACCTTCAAGAGATGACGCTCTGCGTCGTACTCGGCAAACGGTGTCTCGGCACGGTTGGCCGATTGGCCGCGGCGCAGACCGGTGATCCAGATGGTTGCCCCATCAAGTGCGCGCGCAAGCGGCTTCAGCTTGCGCACGCCACAACAGGCATGCCTGGCTTCGACGCTTTCGTAGAATCCGTTGAGGCCGTATTTCGCAGCATAGGCGTCGATATCGGCCTGTTCCGGCTCGTAACGGCTGATGTGGATGTCGTACTGCTTCTCGGTCTCGTCGATCAGGGCGAGCGTTTCCGGAAACAGCCGCCCGGTCTGCAGCGTAACCACATCGATCGGCAGACGATGGTTGCCGATCTCGGCGGTGATCACCTGGTCCTCGATGCCGAGAGAGGTCGTGAAGACGACGCGGCCGCCGAGGCCGGCGACAAGCGACAGACGCCCGGCAAGGTCAAGGCTTGCAAGTTTCGCGTTCAGCGTTTCCGCTTCAGCGTTGGGATTGGCAGCAACAGTCATGGGGATCCTGTCCTTGATGTTGGCCGGAGTATCGCAGGTCGGGCTTGGATCGGACAGAAAAAGGCATTTCGAAAGCGGGCGCGATAGGAGCAAATATCTCTCCCCGGCCGCTGCAATGCGGAAAAGCAGCCGCACCGGCGATGATTCGCCGACGGTCAGCCTAATTGTCTATTGATTTAGTAGAGTAACACGTTGCCTGTCAATCGGAAATGTGAATTGATGACATCAGGGAGCATTTTGCAGTAGATTTAAAGCATTGGCCGAGGGTGAAAAAACAAGGCCAAAAACCTTGTCTCTCAGGGACTTCGCAGGCTTGTTCAAATTCCGTTCATGCTGCGCATGCCATAGAGGCAGGATCGAACTTGCGGTGGGTCGATGATTCCGCCCACCATGTGTGTGTCGACGGTCGAAAATGATTACGCAGAAGGCAAAATATGCGCTGAGGGCGCTGACGGTATTGGCTGAAGCCGATCGCGGCGAACCTGTGATGATCTCGGACATCGCAGCGCAGCAGAAGATACCGAAGAAGTTCCTCGAACAGATCCTGCTCGACCTGAAGCATCAGGGCATTGTCGCCAGCCGTCGTGGCAAACAGGGCGGCTATCTCTTGCTCAAGCCGGCCGACATGATCACGTTCGGCGAGGTGCTGCGCATTATCGACGGCCCGATCGCGCCTCTTCCCTGCCTCTCAATCACTGCCTATCGCAAATGCGATGATTGCGACGGCGAGCAGAACTGCGAGATCCGCCACGTCTTCGCCAAGGTGGCGGATGCGACCCGCAAGGTGCTGTTCTCCACGACGATTGCCGATGCCGTCGCGCCGGCAAAGGTCGCGCAAGTCACCCGGCTGCTGGCCTAGGACGCAATCTCCGCGACCACGTTGGGCCACCCACGCCTGTGATGGCGCTCGACCGCACCGCTTCAAGATTCGGTGAGATAGCTTTCAATCGCCCCCCTGTGCGCCAATTCGCTCCTGTCCAGTGGTAGGGAGAAACGAACATGCACGTCATTGGCTCGAAACGAATGGCAATCGGCGTAATCCTTGCCGTCACTTTGGCGACAGGAGCTGCCGCGCACCACGGCTGGTCATGGGCCGAGGGCGAGCAGACGGAATTGCGTGGCACCATCGAAAAGGTAACGATGGGCGGCCCGCACCCGACGCTCGATGTTGCGACCGCCGCCGACGGCGTCTGGCTCGTCGAACTCGGCAATCCGCGGCAGACGGAGCGCTCGGGCTTTGTCGAGGGGGCCGCGAAGAAGGGGGATCCGGTTGTCGTTCTCGGAAACCGTTCGCTAAAGGCTGACGAAAAACGGATGAAGGCCGTACGGATCACGGTCGCCGACAAGCGCTATGACATCTATCCGGAACGGATCCAGACGAACTGAGTGATGGCGATCGAGTTCCTGGAATGGCTCGCCGCAACCCCGCTGTCATCCGGCTTGCGGCGCTCGGCGCTCGTCTATATGGCGGTCAATGCCGCCCATATCCTCTCGATCGGGCTGCTGATCGGGGCGATCCTGCCGCTTGATCTCCGGCTTGTGGGCCTCTTCGGATCGGTGCCGCTGGCGGCAATCGGCCCGTTTTTATCGCGAGCTGCGGCCATCGGACTTGCGGGAGCGGTCATCACCGGCTTTGCCCTTTTCAGCGTGAAGCCAATCGAATACGCCGGAAATCCGGCCTTTCTGGCGAAGCTGGGGCTGCTCGTTCTCGGCATTGCGAACGCTGCCCTGGTCCATACCCAGGCAGCCTGGAAGCGGGCCGTTTTGGGCACAGCGCCAACATTCGGCTTGCGCCTTCAGGCCGGCGTCTCTGCAGCCGTGTGGATATCGGCGATCCTTGCCGGCCGGTGGATCGGCTTTATCTGATGGCGGTCGGCAAACCCTACCGATCGCTCACGGCCCAGCGCGGGTTGACCCACGGCTCCTGGTTGGAGCGTGGCAGTGGCTGCTTGCCGAGGATATGGTCGGCCGCCTTCTCGCCGGTCATGATCGATGGGCCATTGAGGTTGCCATAGGTGACGTGCGGGAAGATCGATGAGTCTGCGACGCGCAGCCCGTCGACGCCGATGACACGCGTCTCGGAATCGACAACCGCCATCGGGTCGGTTTTTGCGCCCATCTTGCAGGTGCCGCAGGGGTGGTAGGCGCTTTCCAGGTGCTCGCGCAGGAAGGCGTCAATCTGCTCGTCGGTCTGCACGTTCTCGCCCGGCTGGATCTCCGGTCCGCGATACTGGTCGAAAGCCCTCTGCCCGAAGATTTCACGGGTGAGCCGCACGCAGTGGCGGAACTTCTCCCAGTCCTCGGGATGGCTCATATAATTGAAGCGGATGACGGGATCGACCTTTGGGTCCGAGGACTGCAGCGTGACGTTACCGCGCGACTTCGAGAGATTGTAGCCGACATGTACCTGGAAGCCGTGGCTCTTGGCCGCCGCCTTGCCGTCGTAGCTGATCGCCACCGGCAGGAAGTGATACTGGATATCGGGCTGCTTGACACCTGGTGCTGAGCGCAGGAAGGCGCATGCCTCGAACTGGTTCGAGGTGCCGAGCCCTGATCTGGTGAACATCCACTGCGCGCCGGCAACACCCTGCCAGAACCAGGGAAGCCAGGAATAGAGGGAGACGGGCTTGGTGCTGACCTGCTGGAAGTAGAATTCCATGTGGTCCTGCAGATTGGCGCCGACGCCCGGCCGGTTCGCCTTCACCTCGATGCCCATGTCCTGCAGATGTGCGCCGGGCCCGATACCCGACAGCATAAGCAGCTTCGGCGAATTGAAGGAGGAGGCCGAAACGACGACCTCCCGGTTCGCCTTCACCACCTCGACCCTGCCGCCGCGCTCGACCTCGACGCCGGTCGCCCGGCCGTTCTCGATCACCACCTTGTGGGCGTGGCCGTAGACGACCTCCACATTCGGGCGCTTCAGTGCCGGTTTCAGATAGGCGTTGGCCGCCGACCAGCGGCGGCCGCCAAAGATCGTCTGTTCCATCAGTCCGAAACCTTCCTGCTTTGAGCCGTTGTAATCCTCCGTCGCCTCGAAACCCGCCTGCTTGCCGGCTTCGATGAAGGCGTGGAACAGCGGGTTGCGGAAGACGCCGCGCTGGACATGCAGCGGGCCATCCGTGCCGCGCCAGCCTTCCTCGCCGCCGTGGCTGTGTTCCATCCGCTTGAAGTAGGGCAGCACGTCGGCATAGGCCCAGCCCTGCGCGCCGAGCTCCTCCCAGCGGTTATAGTCCTCGGCGTGGCCGCGCACATAGACCATGCCGTTGATCGAGGAGGAGCCGCCGATCACCTTGCCGCGCGGCGCGGTGATGCGCCGGTTGTTGAGATTCGGCTCGGGCTCGGAGAGGTAGCCCCAGTTGTAGCGCTTCATGCTCATCGGCCAGGCAAGGGCTGCAGGCATCTGGATGAACGGCCCGAAATCGGAGCCGCCCGCCTCGATGACGATGACGGTGTTCTTGCCGTCTTCCGAAAGCCGGTAGGCAAGCGCCGAGCCCGCCGAGCCGGAGCCGATGATGACGAAATCTGCCTGCTGCATGCTACTTCCTCTAGTGTTTTAACGTGCCGCGCCCCTCGTGGTTCGAGACGGCCCTCCGGACCTCCTCACCATGACGCGAATAGACGTCCGCGAGTGCTTCCGGTTCTCCTGCCCGCACCCTGAGGCGGGAGCGAAGCGACCCTCGAAGGGCGACGCAGGCCGCGCCGCCTCAGTAAGGCGCCTGCACCGGCCCCATGCCGACATAGACCGTCTTCAGCTCCGAATAGTGCTCTAGTGCCGCCAGCGAATTTTCGCGCCCGAAACCGGATTGCTTGGAGCCGCCGAACGGGATTTCGACAGGGCAAAGGTTGTAGGTGTTGATCCACAATGTGCCGGCCTCGAGCTGGTCGACGACGCGATGGGCGCGTGTCAGATCGGCCGTGAAGACGCCGGCGGAAAGCCCGAATTCGGTGGCGTTGCCGCGCGCGATCACCTCTGCCTCGTCGTCGAAGTCGAGAACGCACATCACCGGCCCGAAGATCTCTTCGCGGGCGATCGTCATTTCGTCAGTGACGTCGGCAAAGACCGTCGGTTGCACGTAGTAGCCTTCGCCGGAGACATTGTTCGGGATGCCACCGCCTGTGACGAGCGTCGCACCCTCCGCCTTGCCCTTCTCGATGTAGGAGAGAACCTTGTCGCGCTGTGCCCAGGATACCATCGGCCCGAGTTGCGTGGCCTCATCCATCGGGTCGCCGATCAAGATGGCCTCGGTGCGGGCTTTCAGCCGCTTCAGGAATTCCGCCTTGATCTTCCGCTGCACGAAGACGCGGGTGCCGTTCGAGCAGACCTGGCCGGTCGAATAGAAATTGCCGAGCATGGCACCGCCGACAGCGCTGTCGATATCGGCATCGTCGAAGACGACAAGCGGCGACTTGCCACCGAGCTCCATGGTGACGTGCTTGAGGCTGCCGGCAGCGGCGGCTGCGACCTTGCGACCGGTCGGCACCGAGCCCGTCAGCGACACCTTCGCGACATCAGGATGGTTGATCAGCAGCGGGCCGGTTTCGCGGTCGCCCTGGATGACATTGTAGAGGCCTTTCGGCAGGCCGGCCTCATACAGGATCTCTGCGATGGCAAGCGCGCCGAGCGGCGTGGTTTCCGATGGCTTGAAGACCATCGCATTGCCAGCCGCGAGCGCCGGTGCGCCCTTCCAGCAGGCAATCTGCTGCGGATAGTTCCAGGCGCCGATGCCGACACAGACGCCAAGCGGCACGCGCTTGGTGTAGGCGAAATCGCCGCCGAGCGGGATGTAGGAGCCATTGAGGCCGGCAGCCGCGATGCCACCGAAGAACTCGAAGCTGTCGGCGCCCGATGTCGGGTCGGCGATGATGGTTTCCTGTATCGGCTTGCCGGTATCGAGCGTCTCGAGCTCGGACAGCTCGCGATTGCGCTCGCGCATGATGTCGGCGGCGCGTTTCAGGATGCGGCCGCGCGCCGTCGGGCTCATCGCCGCCCATTCCGGCTGGGCGCGCTTGGCAGCCGCGATCGCCTTTTCGACGATGGCAGGTGTGGCCGCGTGCAACCGCGCGATGACCTCGCCGGTCGCCGGATAGATGCTTTCGATGACGCTGCCGGCTTCATCCTCGACATACTCGCCGTCGATGAAATGGGAGGCTTTCGGCTGGGCTTTGAGGGTCACTGGATCTGTCCTTTCGCAAGGGCGGCAAGCTGTGAATGGATGTAGTCTTCGGTAAGCGCGATCGATGCCTCGATACTGACAGGCGCAGACCTCAGACTTTGGCGGATGTAGAGCCCGTCGATCATCGCAGCCGCGCCTTCGGCGATGCGTTCTGCGGCATCTCCGGGGCAGAGTGCTTTCAGGTTGGCGAGCAGGTTCGACCGCAGGCGGCGGGCATAGATGACGAGGAAGCGCCGCGTCTCCTCGGAGCGCTGCGCCTCGGCATAGAAGGCAAGCCAGGCGGCGATCGTCGCCGGAGCAAACTGGTCGGCCTGGAAGCTGACCCGGATGACAGCGGAAAGCCTCTCGCGCGGTGCATCCGCCGCCTTCAGCGCTGTCACTGCGTCGCCGCGCAGCTGCTTTAGGAGAGAGCGGATAGTCTCGATCAGCAGCTGCTCCTTGCTGCCGAAGTAATGATGCGCGAGCGCCGGCGACACACCGGCCTGCCGGGCAATTTCGGACATGGTGACGGTCAGCGAGCCTTGACCGCCGATCACGCGCAGCGCGGCATCGACGAGCGCCTTGCGGCGAACCGGCTCCATTCCGACTTTGGGCATCGCATCACTCCATGAAGGTGGCAGTAAGTATAATTTTGATTGATTGATCAATCAATAAAAATCTGATGCAAACCCGAAAACCTAACCCCTTCCAATTCCGTGTTTTTGCGGCATATTCTTTTACCAACCAGGAGGTGTGCCATGGCAGATACGTCTGATCGACTGAGCCTTTCATCTCTACAATCGAAATGGGGTTGGTTCGCCGTACTTGGCTTGCTGCTGATCGTCTGCGGCCTTATCGCACTGGCAAACGTCGCGCTCGCGACCGTTGTGTCCGTCTACTATGTCGGAATACTGATGCTGATCGGCGGCATCGTCTACTTGGTTCACGCGTTTCAGGTGAGAAGCTGGGACCAGGTGCTGTTTTGGGCGTTGAGCGGCGTGCTCTACGTGCTGGCCGGCGTCTTCGCCTTCGAGAATCCCCTTCTGGCATCGGCGGCGCTGACGCTGTTTCTTGCGATCGCTTTGCTGATTGCCGGCGTGTTCCGCATCTGGGTCGGCTGGCGCATGCGCCCGGTCAAGGGCTGGGGCTGGGTGCTTGCTAGCGGCATCATCACTGCACTCGCCGGCGTCGTCATCTACCTCGGTTGGCCGGTCAACAGCCTGTGGATCCTTGGTCTTTTCCTCGCCTGCGATCTTCTCATCCAGGGCTGGTCCATGCTTGCTTTCGGTCTTGCGATCCGTCGCTGAGTTATGCCCGCAATTCACAGCCTGGCTTCACGGACTGTTTCTTTTTTGACAAGTATGTGAGGGAGGGCTAAAATTTGCTCACCAAGAGGCAGCCGAGGCGGCGGCGCGCGTCGGTAATGCCATGGACGGATTGACCGTCCCCCGACCGGGGCATACGTGCCCCACGAGGTAAAGGGAGGAATCTCATGCCGATGGTGACCGTATCCATTTCACCGTTGCAGGCCGCCGACATCCGGGCCGCCGTTGACAACGGGAGTTACGCGTCGAGCAGCGAGGTCGTGCGCGAAGCCCTGCGCATGTGGGACGCCGCCCGCAAACTTGGCGGATATCACGAGGTCATGTTCGATCAGGATTGCACCTCGCGCAGTGGCAAATGCGTCGCCGACATGTTCGCCGATCACGAGGCCGAGCATCGGCGCACCGCCTGACCAAACCGTTGATCGGGGAGCAAAATTCGCTTGCCCGGGCGGTCGAGTTCGCCGGTCTTCACAAAAGTTTCACATTCGGGAAAGGGTTCGTTGATCCTTCTCCGCCAGTCTCCATGCGAAAAACAATAAGACACAGTGGAGATTGGCATGTCTTTGGCTGCCACCGTCGATCCGGCGCTTGTTCGTCGCTACGCAAGTGATCAGATCGTAACCCTTGCGAAACTCGTTATCGAAAATGCCTTTCAGCCCATAGTCGAGGCAGGGACAGGTGTGGCATTCGGCTATGAATCGCTGATGCGCGGACAGGAGCGCATCGGCTTCAGCTCTCCGGTCGAAATTCTGGACGAGGCGCACAAGAACCACCAGCTGCTGCAGCTGGAGCAGATGGTGGCAAGCCGCGCGCTTGCGAAGTTCGCCACGCTGCCGCATTTCTCGAGCTCGACGCTGTTCCTCAATCTTGATGTCCGTCTGATCCCACATGGCGAGCGGCTGGTGGAAGGCCTGCTGCAACATCTGAAGCTTGCCAATATCCCACCCTCCTCGATCTGTTTCGAATTCTCCGAGCGCTTCGACAACACCAGCGTGCCGGAGTTTGCGGCCCTCGTATCACTGCTGCGCAAGGCCGGCTTCAAGCTGGCGATCGACGATTTCGGCGTCGGCCACGGCGAGATGAAGCTGCTCTGCGACCACCCGGTCGACTATCTGAAGATCGACCGGCATTTCATCGCCGACATCGACAGCAGCCCGCGCAAGCGTCACCTCCTGAAGAACATCGTCCATATCGCACACGTGCTTGGCACCCGCGTCATTGCCGAGGGGATCGAGACCGAGGCAGAGTTCGTCGCCTGCCGCGAATTCGGCGTCGATCTCGTCCAGGGCTGGTTCATCTCCCGTCCGACAACCCATATCACCGAGCTGCAGCCGTCGTTTCCGCACCTGCTGGACCTCGGCAAGGGCAAGCGCAGCCCGCAATCGCTCGATGAGATCCTGATCCGCAAGCAGATCGAGATGCTGCCAACGGTTTTTGAAAACGACACGATCGACAGCGTCTTCGAGCTCTTCCGCCGCAATCCACACCAGGCCTTCTTCCCGGTGCTGAACGCGAACGGCGAGCCGCGCGGCATCCTGCACGAGCGGCACCTGAAGGAATATATTTACCAGCCCTTTGGCCGCGATCTTCTGAAGAACAAGGTCTACGAGCGAACCATCTCACATTTCGTCGAAATGGCTCCGATCGTCGGTCTTGATTCCGATACCGAACAGCTGATGGCGATCTTCGCCAACATGGAAGGCACAAACTGCCTGCTGCTGACCGACAATATGCGCTATGCAGGCGTCGTATCGGCGGCCTCGCTCATCAAGGTGATGAACGAGAAGAAGCTGAAGACCGCCCAGGACCAGAACCCGCTGACCGGGCTGCCAGGCAACAGGGCGATCCGCGACTTCATGCGCGAGTCGAGCCTCGACGGCGATGAGAAACGTCACTTCTGCTACTGCGATTTCGACAACTTCAAACCGTTCAACGATGCCTATGGTTTCCACCTTGGCGACCACGCGATTTCGCTCTTTGCCGCCCTGATGCGCCGCTATTTCTTTGCTGAGCGCCACTTCCTCGGTCATGTCGGCGGTGACGATTTCTTCATCGGCGTCCGGGGTTGGACCAAGGAAGAACTGACCGAAATTCTCGATCGTCTGATCAGCGATTTCCACGACGATGTGCTCGACCTCTATTCCGATACGGATCGTGCCGCCGGCCGCATTCGGGGCCATGACCGCGCCGGCGTCGAGGCACTGTTCCCGCTGATGCGTTGCTCGATCGGCGTGCTGGAGCTGCCGGAAGGTCTCGTCATCGACGATGTCAACCGCGTTAGTGCCGCGATCGCCCATATCAAGGCCGAGGCGAAGGAAAGCGAAGAAGGGCTCGTTTTCCATCTCTTGGGCGAGACGAATTGACGCCACCCGCGCTTCCCGCCTTCTCAAGTCCGAAGAGCTGAACTATCTGACATGCTTTCGGAACGAGGAGACCGGATCATGTCCTTGCCCAAGCAGATGCGCTTCATCGACCTGCCTAGCTTCGGCGCGCCCGAGGTGATGCGGATCGCCACCGGACCCTTGCCGATAGCAGGGGAGGGCCAGCTCCTTGTTCGCACCGAAGCAATCGGCGTCAACCGGCCAGACGTCGCACAGCGCCAGGGCATTTATCCGCCGCCGAAGGATGCAAGCCCTGTTCTCGGGCTTGAGATGGCAGGCGAGATCGTTGCCGTCGGCCCGGGCGTCCGCGATTTTGCCCTCGGCGACAAGGTGTGCGGCCTGACCAACGGCGGTGCTTATGCCGATTATTGCCTGCTGCCCGCCGGCCAGGCTCTGCGCTTCCCGAAGGGCTACAATGCCGTTAAAGCTGCGGCGCTGCCGGAGAATTACTTCACGGTCTGGGCAAACATGTTCCAGATGGCCGGACTGACCGAAGGCGAAAAGGTTCTCGTGCATGGCGGCTCAAGCGGCATCGGAACGACCGCCATCCAGCTTGCGCGGGCCTTTGGCGCCGAGGTCTACGCGACGGCCGGTTCGCAGGAAAAATGCGATGCCTGCGTCAAGCTCGGCGCAAAGCGGGCAATCAACTACAAGACAGAGGACTTTGCAGAGGCCATCAAGGCCGAGACCGGCCACGGTGTCGATATCATCCTGGATATGATCGGTGCCGCCTATTTCGAACGGAACGTGGCGTCGCTCGCGAAGGACGGCTGCCTTTCGATCATCGCCTTCCTCGGCGGCGCCGTTGCGGAGAAGGTCAATCTGGCACCGATCATGGTCAAACGGCTAACGATCACCGGCTCGACGCTGCGCCCGCGCACTGCCGAGGAAAAGCGCGCGATCCGCGACGATCTCCTTTCCCAGGTCTGGCCGCTTCTCGATGAAGGCAAGCTCGCTCCGGTTATAGATACCGTCATTTCTTTCGAAGAGGTTGCCGAGGCGCATCGACTGATGGAAACGAGCGGTCACATCGGCAAGATCATGCTGCGGCTCTAGGCCGGCTGCCGGACCGGTCGGGGGGCTCTTTCAAGGAACAGCAGAAGGCCGACCGAAGCGAGGCCGACGATGGCGGCAAACAGGGCTGTGCCTGAATAGCCCGTAAAGGCAGTGCCGGCCGCGAAGATCGATGCACTGATGCCGTTGGCGATGAACGTGTTGACCGAGACCAGCGAACTGCCGAGTCCGGGGCGATCGGCAATCAGATCCTGTAGGTAGGTGATCGGCACGCTGAGGATGGCTGCAGCGCCGCAGGCGTTGATCAGCACGAGGGCATAGATCTGCCAGGGCGCCGAGGCAAAGCTTAGCAATACCAGATACAAACAATAGATCAGCGCTCCCACGGCAAGCACGTGCACGCTGCGGAAGCGGCGTTGCAGCGCGCCCCACATCAGCATGAACGGCATTTCCAGGAAGGCGGTGAGGCCGGCCATGAAACCGACATCTACCACGGTACCGCCGGCGGCATGGGTGATGATCAACGGCGACACCACGCTGTTTAGCCGCTGCAGCCCGAGCAGCAGCGCCATGACGCCGACCCTTACCACGACATAGGGCGAAAAGACTCTGCCGAGCGAAGAGAAGAAGCCGATCCGCTGCGAAGGGGAGGCGTTGCCGACAGGCGCAGGCTTGGCGAAAAACAGGTAGAGGCAGAAGCAGGTCAGGCTTGCGAGACCCGCAATGCCATAGGCCGGTGTCATCGATTGTGAGTTGATGAGGTACAGGCCAATCAGGCCTGGTGCCAGCGCCCAGGAGCCCGAGAACAGCGCGCGAACGGTGGACGTGATCTCCGCAGCTCTTCCGCGATCCATTGTGTTCGTCGTCGCACGGATGCTGGCAAACAGGATCGAATAGGTGGAATTGCTGATGGGGATCAGCACCAGCATGCCGAAGATGAAGACGCCGGCGGTGCGGAATTCGTAGATCATTCCGAAGCCGAGCATACCGCTCACCGATAGCGCCAGCACCAGCGGGCGCCGATCGCTGAGCCTGTCGGACCAGATGCCGAGCGTCAGGCTGGTGGCGACATTGACGAGTGCGGCAAGGAAGATCAGCCCGGAATAGGCGCGGTCCGACAGGCCGAGTTCATTGATGCCGATGATCGATTGATAGGGCATCGTCGAGGCATAGGTGAAGGCGAGCGCAACCAGCGTCAGCGTTGGGACACGGATTTGGTGATCGCGGAGAATGGAAGAAAAGGCGGATGGCATGGCAGGGTTCCCGATACCCCCGATATAAACCAGTAGTGTGCTTTCGAAAAACCAGAGTTTGTGATGGCAGCGGTCAAATCACGTGATGGATGGCCTCATGCCGTGATGGCTGCCGGTCGCCAAAGGCCAACCCGCGCGATCGCCGGGATGGAAACGAGCGGTCACATCGGCAAGATCATGCTGCGTCTGTGACCGCTCGCGCGTCGCTCACCGGGCCTGCCGTTCGGTGGGCGACGAGAGGGTCAAGGATATCGTGACGGCAATCAGGCCGGGAAGCGCCATCGGCACGTAGAGCCAGTGTGCGGCCGAAATGCCGCCCGCAACACCACCGGGATCCACCAGCCCGGTGCTGTTGACAATCACGCCGGCAACGGCCGCGCCGAAGGCGCTGCCGAGCGACTGCACCGTCGAGATCGCGGCCGAGGCCTTGTCCTGTTCGGAGTTGTCGACCAAACCAAGGATCTTGGTTACCAGATGAACCCAACCAAGGCCGACGCCGAAGCCCATCAAGAACATACCAACGACGGCAGGGCCAAGAGTAGCTAGGTCGCTGGACTGATTGTCCGTTGCGAGGAAGATCGTTAGCGACGCAACCGCAACCATTTCGACCACGCAGCCGACGACGATTGCGGTGCTGGCACGGCGTCCAGACAGCATTCCGCTGAAGAAGGCCGCAAAGGTCCAGCCGAGCGCCACAAGGGCGGTCAGATAGCCTGACACCAGAGGTGTTACGCCATGCAGCACCTGCAGGAAATAAGGAATATAGATGTCGCTTGTCAGCACCAGCAGCAGCACGAACATCGTCAAGTAGACGCGCGCCACCGGCTTTGCGAGCGTGACGGCTCCGGTCGGCAGGAGACGGTTTCGGCCGTGCCGCTCGACGGTCAGCATCGAAACGATCGTGGCGATTGATGCGGCAATCAGCAACGCTTTGGAGCTTGTTTCGTCGATCGTTCCGGCGATGCTGACCAGCAGAACGGCGGCAAGCAGCAAGACAATTTGGAGGATTGGCGTCTTGCTATGGGCGCGATCGTCTTCGGCGCGCGGCAGCAGCCAGGGCGCAAGTGCCGCCATCAGCACACAGAGCGGAACCAATAGCATGAAGGCTTGGCGCCACGCGCTGCCTTCGGAGAAGACTCCGCCGAGGCTGGGGCCGAGCAATGTCGAGACACCCCAAATGGCTGCATAGAGCGTTGACGCCTTCTGCCACAGCGGTTCGGGGTAGGCGAAGCGAATGAAGGCATAGGCAAGCCCGGCAAGAATGCCGGCGCCGAACCCCTGTACCGTGCGTCCGGCCAGGACCAACGGCATCGCCGGGGCAAGCGCGCAGATCAGGCTGCCGGCCCCGAATATCAGCGCGCCGGCGACGTAGACACTACGCAGCCCGATGCCGCGCGGGCGCATCGCCACGAAGATCGACCCAAGGACCGCCGCGGCAACGAAAAGCGTTGTCATCCATGACAGCAGTTCGAGCCCACGGATGTCGCGCACGATCGATGGTGCGATGGTCGCAGTGATGTAAGTTTCAACGGCATAGAGGGTGACACCGCCGCCCAGCATCAGCGTCGCGGGCAGGAGCGGTGCGGAAAACAGATGGAAGACGGAGGGCTTGTCTGCGGAAATCTCTTCAATGCCGGTCATATCTAATGCCTTGTGTGCTTCCCGTGGTATGCAGTATTTTTGCAAGTTATTATTTGGAAAAAATACACGGCCATGCTATTAAAGCAAGCGTTAACTTGGAAAAATAAATGAGACAATCCCCGGTCAATCGAATCCTGCTGCTGATCAAGACCGAAGGACCCCAGCTTGCCGCCGCACTTGCGGCAAGGCTCGGCATTTCCTCGGAAGCTGTCCGTCAGCAATTAACGAAGATGGCGGAGGAGGGGCTTGTCGAAGCCGTGAGCGACGCCACGACAGGCAGGGGAAGACCGCGGCAGCTGTGGAGCCTCACGCCTGCGGGCAACCAAACCTTTCCCGATGGTCACGCGGAACTCACCGCCACGATCCTGAGCACGCTGGTCGCACAGCTGGGGGCATCGGCGCTGGATGCCGTCATTTCCGCCCGGGAAGCAGACACCCTTATGCGCTATCGCCAAGAAGTGGACGCGGCGGACGTTCAATCCCGTGTGCAGCAGCTAGCGGCCGTACGCACCAGCGAAGGATACATGGCCGACAGCTGGCCGGAGGCCGACGGCTCGCTGCTGCTCGTCGAGAACCATTGCCCGATCTGTGCTGCGGCAACCGTCTGTGCGGGCTTCTGCCGCTCGGAGCTGGAGACTTTTCGAGCCGTTCTCGGTGCCAAAGTCGAGCGCGAGGAGCATATTTTGCTTGGCGCCCGCCGCTGCGCTTATCGCATCACCCCGCTTTGACCTGCATCGGCGCAAGACGGGGCACGGCGAAAGGCAATTGCTTTATCCTCGCGACTCGCTATGCGTGACGCATCTGCGTATACGATCAGGACCATGCCATGACCAATCCCGTCACCGTCGAAGTCACCAGAGGCTCGCTCGTCGAAAGCCGGCATCGCGGCGCAGTCGTCGCCGTCGATGGTGATGGAAAGGTCGTGTTCTCGATCGGCGACGTCGATGCAGCAACCTTTCCGCGCTCGGCCTGCAAGGCGATGCAGGCGCTACCGCTGATGGAAAGCGGCGCGGCGGATGCGTATGGCTTCAGCGACAAGGAATTGGCGCTCGCCTGCTCCTCGCACAATGGCGAAGACGAGCATGTGGCGCTCGCTGCTGCCATGCTCGCGCGTGCCGGACGCGATGTCGAAGCGCTTGAATGCGGCGCGCATTGGTCCTCGAGCCAGAAGGTGCTGATCCACCAGGCGCGCACAATGGACAAGCCGACGGCGTTGCACAACAACTGCTCGGGCAAGCATGCCGGCTTCGTCTGCGCCTGCTGCCATCAGGGCGTCGATCCGAAGGGATATGTCGGCTACGACCATCCGCTGCAGGCCGAAATCCGCGGCATCATGGAAAGCCTGACGGGCGCGGTGCTCGGCCATGACAATTGCGGCACGGACGGCTGCTCCATCCCGACCTATGCGGTTCCCTTGCGCGGCTTGGCGCATGGTTTTGCCAAGATGGCGACCGGCAACGGACTCGAGCCCCTTCGCGCCAGGGCTTCCCGGCGGCTCTTCGATGCCTGCATGGCCGAGCCCTTCTATGTGGCCGGAACCGGCCGCGCTTGCACGGAGCTGATGGAGGTGGCACCCCACCGCATCTTCGCAAAAACCGGTGCCGAAGGTGTCTTCTGCGCGGCCATTCCCGAGCAAGGAATTGCGATCGCCGTCAAATGCGACGACGGCCATTCGCGTGCCTCCGAGGCGATGGTTGCCGCCGCGCTCAGCCGCTTCTTCGGCAAGGACGACCCGATTCGCGCGAGATTGGCCGTCATGGCGACCGTCCAGATGCACAATTGGAACGGCATTCATGTCGGCGACATTCGCGCGACGGCTGCGTTGACCGCATAAGCCGTTCCGGAACGAAACAGTCGCGCCGCAGCAGCAGAAATTGCTAATGTATGTGAAACTACAGCCCACGAGAACGGATGCGATTTTCGAAGGCTGAGTTACCCTTTGCCCACTACATCGAACGCCATGAGGGCAGGATATGTTTGCGGGCCGCTATCTTTGGTGGATGTTGATCGCCATAGCGATCTTTCTCTTCTTCACCATGTGTTTCGATTACGTGACCTGGCTGACGGTCGTTTCGTCGGGTTGCGCCCGGATCGCCGGCTCCTGCGGACCGATCATCGTCACCATGACCGGTTCCATGAAACCGTCGGGCGTCTACCTCGCGGGCGGCATCATCTTCGTCGTTACCCTTGCCCGCATCCATTATCTTTCGATGAGCTGGGTCTGGGGCGCTATCGTCGCAATCTGGTTCGTCGCATCGGCGCCGTTTCCATTGCTGCTCGCCAATGGTTGGACCGGCCAGTTGAAGCCGGAGACCGTGCTTGAGGGGCTGCCGGTGGCGTTCCTGTTCTTTGTGGCTTTCTGCGCCTATATCGGCTGGTCATTTGAAGAGAGTGGCGCACGGCCACTTGGTGTGTGGCGCGCTCTGCGAGCGGCCATTTCGGTCGCTGCTCTCTATGGCGCGCTGTTGGCGCTGTCGGAGGCGCCGGCCTTTGCGACCATTCCGGGTCGTCTCATCGGGGAGCTGCGGCTTTCGACGTCGATCGCTGCGTTGCAGCCCGGATTGCACGATGTCATGACCCTCGGGATGGCCCGCGACACCTTCGCGTATATTGTCCTGGCAATCTTTGTCGCCGGTCTCGCCGTGAGCCTGCTACCGCAGAACCCCCGCGAACTAAAGGCGCGCTTCGTGCAGCCGTTCATGCTTCGAGGATCTCGGCAGTGAGGTTGCGATAGGGCTCGATGGCAGCCGCGGCAAGGCCTGCCGCCACGATCAGTCCCGATACGCCTGAGATCGGCAGGACTTTGCAGGGCGAGACGTGGTCGAACTTCTCTTCCGTCAGCGGCACATAGGTCTCGGCGGCGCAGGACGCAATGTGCCGCTTGATGGCCGCCTCCTCGAAATCGCCCGTCGACAGGCCATGCACGGGATGGGCAGCCGTCACTCCGAGAAAGAAGATGTCCGGCCGAAGCTGCGAAATCGCAGCCATGGCGACGGATCCGACCGCGACCATCGAGTGCTTGTAGAGCTTACCGCCGATGAGGATCACGCTGGCCGTCGGGTGATGTTCCAGCTCCGCGGCAATCGTCGGGCTGTGTGTCGCGACTGAGAACGCAAAGTCGCGCGGCAGTTGCCGGGCGATCTCCGCCGTTGTCGTGCCGCCATCCAGAAAAATCAGCTGGCCCGGCCGCGCAAGTGAGGCAGCTTTCTTCCCGAGCCGCGCCTTGGTCTCAGACGAAACGCCTTTTCGCGTCGAGAAGTCGGGCAACTCGGGCGCAACAGGCATTGCCCCACCGTGTACCCGCTTCAGCAATCCTTCTGCCGCCATCTCCCGGAGGTCACGACGGATCGTGTCCTCCGACAGCGACAGGTCCTTGGCGATTTGCTTGGCGATTACCTGGCCATCTCGCCGAAGGATGTCGAGGATCAACGATTTGCGCTGGCTCGTGAGCATGGTTCGATCCGATGTTTGCATGAAGTATCATGATGATGCACGAAATGATTCGACAATCAAGAAATTTCGTGCAGTTATTTGACTTCTCGTGCATGAAGCCGGGAGAAATGGAGTTTGATTATGTTAATTTTGATTGCCGGGCCCTACAGATCCGGAACGGGGGACGATCCCGCAAAAATGGCAGCGAATTTGAAGAGGCTGGAGCAGCCCTCGCATCGGCTGTTCAAGGCGGGCCACGTGCCGATGATTGGAGAGTGGGTGGCTTTGCCGGTGTGGAACGCCGCCGGCGGAAAGGCTGTCGGCGATGATCTCTACGAAGAGATATTCCACCCCGTTGCCGGCCGGCTGCTGCAGCTTTGCGACGGTGTGCTTCGGCTCGAGGGGGAATCGAAAGGCGCCGACAACGACGTGCGGATCGCGCGTGAACGCGGCATTCCCGTCTGGCATCGGGTCGAGGATGTTCCGGGCTGTGCCTGAAGTAGCTTTATTTTGAGAGGCCGGCTTGCCGGCCTCGATCTGTGCGTTTGCGGATCGTCGCGCTATAAAGTCAGCATCGAAGGGAGTCGATCATGCTGACATTGTATTTCGCGCCCCACACCTGTGCGCTCGCAAGCCTCATCGCACTGGAAGAGTCTGGGTTGCCGTTCAAGACGAAGAAGCTGAACTTCGCCGATGCGGAGCAGCGTTCGCCTGAGTATCTCGAAATCAACCCGAAGGGCCGGGTTCCCGCGCTTGTGACGGAACGCGGCGTCCTAACCGAAACGCCGGCAATCCTGGCCTACATCGCGCAGCTCGCACCGGCGGCGCAGCTGGCGCCGCTCGATCCTTTCGAGTTCGCCCGGATGCAGGCATTCAACAATTATCTTTGTTCGACGGTGCATGTGAACCACGCACACGGTCGTCGCGGCAGCCGTTGGGCGGATGATCCGGCCGCGCACGGGGCGATGAAGGCGAAGGTGCCGCAGACCATGGCCGAGTGCTTTGAACTCATCGATGCGCAGATGCTGGAGGGCCCGTGGGTAATGGGCGAGTACTACTCGGTCGCCGATCCCTATCTCTTCGTCATGACCGGCTGGCTGCGTCCCGACGGCGTCGATCCGGCCCGCTTCAGGAGAGCGACGGCGCACTATGCCCAGATGATGGAGCGCCCGGCCGTGCAGCGGGCATTGGAGCGCGAGCAGGCCTAAACAGGCGTAGCCCGCTCGCCGAGCATATCAGGGGATCAGGGCGACAAGTCGCTAGGGCGGTGCGCTCAGCCCTGAAAACTCGCGGCAAGCCGCTTTGGTGCACGGAACCGCCAGGCGCCGATCAGCCGTTCCTTCAGTTCGGCGTCGCTGATCATGGCGGCGCGCAAGGGCATATATGGCCAGCCGATATAGTGGGGTGTCTGATAGTAGATCTCGGGCGCCATCTCGATCAGCCGTTCCTTGTCGTCGATCGAGATGGAAAGCACGATGGTCTCATTGTTCTTGACCGCCACGAAGGACTTGCCGCCCACTTTCAGCGCTGGATTGCCATAGGACGTGCCCTCCTCGAGTTCAGGCAGATTGGCTTCCACGGAGAGGCGCTTGAGACGCGCAAAGATCGTGTCGACGCTGTCGGTCATTGGGCTCGCTCGAATTGAAGCTCGCACAGACTAGCAGATTTCTCACTCTTAAGCGCACCTTGCAGGCTGCGGCCGCTCGGGCTTCGGCGTGCGTGGCTCCGGACCGAGCGGCAGATCGGCGAGCGCAGTCGGTGACATCCGCGCCAGATCCGGGTGGTTCAACGGATCCTGTTTGATATCCGCGTTGTAGGGCGGCTCTATGGTTTCGACGCTCAAGAAAAACTTCAGGATTTGCATGGCATACCTCGCTTCCTTCTTGGGTGGCGAACGGAGCATTTGCTTAATACCGCCGGATTATCGCGGCCGGTGAGACACGTTTCAATTGAGATTACCAATCTGTCAGTATAGAAAAACTATATGAGAAACCTGAACTCGGTTCATCTGAACGGATTGCGTGCGCTCGAAGCAGTCGGACGGCTCGGCTCCCTGCAGGCCGCGGCCGAGGAACTGGGCGTCTCGATCGGTGCGGTCAGCCAGCAGGTCATCAAGGCCGAGGCACAGCTCGATCAGGTGATTTTCGAACGCACGCCGAAAGGCATGGTCGCGACGGAGGCAGGCGCGCGCCTGCTGACCGGCTTGACGGAGGGCTTCAACGCCCTGTCACAGGCGGTGGCGACGACACAGCGGCACGACGACAGCATCCTGACGATCTCGGTGGCACCCGTCTTTGCCGCACGCTGGCTCGTCTATCGGCTCGATCGTTTTGCCGAGCGGCATCCCGAGATCAGCCTGCGGATGGATGCCACCACCCGGCTGGTCAATCCGGCGCTGTGCGATATCGATATCGGCATTCGTGTCGGCAACGGGCAGTGGCCCGATGTGAAGGCGGAATTGTTGCTTCAGCAGGAGGTCTTCCCGGTCTGCTCGCCTGTCATGGCGGCGCGACTGCGCGAGCCGGCCGATATCCTGTCGCTTCCGGCCGTGATCGATGGCCGCGCCATGTTCACCTGGGAGGTGTGGATGCGCGAGGCCGGCCTTTCCGGCAAGACGCTCGATACCCGCCACATCTTCAACGACGCCTCGCTCTGTCTCGATGCGGCAATCGCAGGCCAGGGCGTCATGCTCGCCTGGCAGACGCTGGCAGGCTTTGCCCTGCAGCAGCAGCAGTTGGTCGCGCCCTTCGGCATTCGCGCCCAAACCGGCTTCGGCCACTATTTCGTAACGGCCGAAGGTTCGCGCGAGCCCAGGAAGGTTAGGGATTTCAAGGCCTGGATCCGCGAGGAAATGGCAGGCACCCTGAAGCTCTTCCCCTGATCAGATCGGCTCCTCAGAACGCGTCGCCTGCATGGCAATGTAGGCTGGTCGCGACTGGCAGCGCTTGATCCAGGCGCTGATGTTGGGATGGGCGTCGAACAGCGCCTGTTCCGTCTGCGCGTAGCGAAGCACCTCGGCGATATTGAGATCGGCTGCCGTGAAGCGGTTGCCGACGACGTAGTCGTTCGTCGCCAGATGCTTCTCCAGGGTCGCAAACGACTTCTTCAGCGAGCGCACCGCTACGCCGATCGTCGCCTTGCCCTCGTCGCTGTTCTGCTTCTCGTCGTCATAGACGTAGACGATCTTCACCGTATGCGGTTCCACCTCGGTTGCCGCCCAGATGGTCCACATCGTCATCAAACCGTCTTCCTCGACGGTTTGACCAGCAATGGGGCCGCCATGCTTGCGCGCAAGGTAGAGCGTGATGGCAAGCGACTCATGCATCACAAGGTCGCCGTCCTTGATGCTGGGGATGAGCGCCATCGGATTGATCGCCAGGAAATCGGGCGATAGCGTGTTAACAGGCGCATCGGCGGCAAGTGGATTGGCAAGACGCCGGGCTTGAATGACCCGCACGGAATCGAATTCCAGCCCCAGTTCCTCGGCCATCCAGTAAACGCGCGAGGCGCGCGAGCGATAGACCCCATAGATTGTCAGCATTTCTACATCCCCGGTTCGACTGGCCACAGGGTAGGAGCCGAAGCGTCCCAACGGAAGCTGCCGAGCCTTATGAATCGATGAAAGCTTTTGATGTTTCTCAGGAGATGCGGTTGCGCTCGACCGTCAGCTGCGCAAAACGTGAGGAGCCCGTGGCCGCCAGTTCTCCTGATACCTTCTTGTCCCATTCGAAGCCGAGGACAGCGCCCCCGGGTGTCTCCTGAAACACATTGTCGGTGATGACGGCCGTTCCCGCGCCCTTCGCCACCGAGACCGCACAGCCGATCGGCGCCTTGCGGATGACGTTTCCGGTCACGACAAGATTGCGCAGATACGGTCCCCAGCCGAGTTGCATGCCCCATCGTGGAGCACCTTCGATGATGTTGCCGGAGACCAGCGTGTCCGCCTCGGCGGCAATGCCGATACCGAAGCCGACCTCATGTTCGTAAGGGCCCTTGAGTGTGAGGTTGCGCACGACGTTGCCGGTGACGCTTGCCAGCCTGCCGCCCTGGTCGAAATTAGCGATCGAGATGCCGTTTGCCGCGCCGTCCACCATGTTGTTGGAGACGATAGCGCCCTCAAATTCGAATTCGACATAGATCGCTGTCTCGCCCGAGCGCTGGCACTGGTTGCCGGTGATCTGGATGTCGGAGGCCGAATTGGCGCGGATGGCGGTAAAGGCGCAGTCGGATATGTGGTTGTTCGCCACCATGACGTTGTCGGCACGAAAGATGTTGATGCCGTTACCGTTCTGGCCGGTGCCGCCGTCATTGGCCCTGATCCGGTAGATGCGGTTGCCGTTGACGACGCTGTTGTCCGTCGCCTTCTTCCAGCGGTGCACGAGAATGCCGCCATTGCCGCAATCGAAGGCCTCGTTGCCGGTAATCGAGAGCGCATCGGATTCAACCGCGTATATGCCAGAATGGCCCGCGCCGGAGATGCGGCTACGCTCGATCCGGCCACCGCATCGCTCCAGTTGGACGGCATGTTTGCGGCTGCCGGAGATCTGGCAATTGTCGATCATCACCTCGTCGACGCCGGTAAATTGCAGCAGCGCGCCGGCATAGTCGCCGAGCCAGCGGTTCTGCCCGTCGATGACGATATTGGATAGCTCGACGCGCTTGACGTTTTCCGCGCTTAAGAGGTGGCCTTCGCCGGTATAGACGATACGCGACGCCCCGGGTACGCCTGTTATCCGCGTATTCTCCGGCAGCACGAGATTGGAAACCTTGTAGGTGCCGGGCGGCAGGAAAACCGGCACGTTTTGCACTGCGGCCTGATCAATCATCTTCTGCAGGCTGACGCTCTGGCGATCGGCCGCGCTCGGCGTCGTCTTGTATTGCACAGCATCGATCGCGCCGCGCAGACCGCCCTTGCGCGTGGTCGCAAAGCTGCGGGAGGCCATCAGTGCAAGCGCGGATGCTCCCGCAAGGCGGAGCAGATAACGGCGGGAGGTTAACGGACTTTCCTTCATTTCTACTGCTCTGCAGGAAACGTGCCAGCGCGCCTGTTTCATTTTGGTGCAGATCAACATCTCCTGTCTGCGAAGCGCGTGCCACTGGCCCTTCCATTCTTTCCCGCTATCTTTGCATGCATGAGACCAGACGCCTTGCTCTATCCCGCCCCCGAAGGGCTCTATTGTCCCGAGGGAGGATTCTATGTGGATCCCGTGCGGCCGGTCGAGCGAGCCCTGATCACCCACGGACATTCGGACCATGCGCGGCCCGGCCACACGAACGTGCTCGCCACGCGCCAGACGCTTGATATCATGCAGATCCGCTATGGTGAGGGCTTCTGCACAAATGAGCAGGCCGTCGCATTCGGAGAGGAAATCCTGATCAACGGCGTCAGGGTCAGCTTTCATCCCGCCGGCCATGTGCTCGGCTCGGCGCAGATCGCCATCGAGAAGAACGGCACGCGCATCGTCGTCTCCGGCGATTACAAACGGCGCGCGGACCCGACATGCGCAGCCTATGTACCGGTGCCCTGCGATGTCTTCATTACCGAGGCCACCTTCGGGCTGCCCGTCTTCCATCACCCGGATCCGGTCGACGAAATGGGTAAGCTCTATGCGTCGTTGCGGCAGTTTCCGGAGCGCACGCATCTGATCGGCGCCTATGCGCTTGGAAAGGCGCAGCGCGTCATCCGCCTGCTGCGCGATACAGGCTATGACCAGCCGATCTATATCCACGGCGCGATGGAAAGGCTCTGTGATTACTACGTCAGTCAGGGTATCGAACTCGGTGAACTTCGACCCGCGACCATTGAGAGCAGCGACAAGTCCGCCTTCAAGGGAGCAATCGTCGTCGGCCCGTCATCCGCCTTTGCCGATCGCTGGGCGCGACGCTTCAATGAGCCGTTGCCGGCGTTTGCCTCGGGCTGGATGATGGTGCGCCAGCGCGCCAAGCAGCAAGGTGTCGAACTGCCGCTCGTCATCTCCGATCATTGCGACTGGCCGGAACTGACCGAGACGATCAGCGATCTGCGTCCTGAGGAGGTTTGGGTGACGCACGGCCGCGAGGAGGCGCTGGTACGCTGGTGCCAGCTGCAAGGCATCAAGGCTCGACCGCTCCATCTGGTCGGCTACGAAGACGAGGCCGACTGATGAAAGCCTTCGCCGACCTGCTCGACCGCCTCGTGCTCACCCCCAGCCGCAACGGCAAGCTGAAGCTGCTTACCGATTACTTCCACAACACCCCGGACCCGGATCGCGGCTACGGTCTTGCCGCCATCGCCGGCACGCTCGAAGTGCGCAACGTCAAGCCGGCCATGCTGCGCGAATTAGTGCTGGAACGGATGGACGACGTGCTCTTCCGCTATTCCTACGACTATGTCGGCGACCTCGCGGAGACGATCTCCCTTGTCTGGGACGCCGGGAAGGACATCGAGCGGTTGGCACTTGCCCAGCCGCGGCTCGGCGATGTCGTCCGGCAGATGAACGCGCTCGGGCGCACCGAAGTCCGCAGCTTCGTGCGCGACTTGCTCGATCGGCTGGACACGTCAGGTCGCTTCGCCTTCATTAAGCTCGCGACCGGGGCTCTCCGCATCGGGGTCTCGTCCCGCCTAGCGAAACAGGCGCTCGCCGACATGGGCGGCCGCGACGTGACCGAAATCGAGACGCTCTGGCATGGCCTGCAACCACCCTACGAACCGTTGTTTCGCTGGCTGGAAGGGCAGGGCGACAAGCCAATCCTGGCAACGCCGGCGATTTTCCACTCCGTCATGCTTGCCAATCCGGTCGAGGAGGGGGATCTGGAACAACTCGATCCAGCCGAATATGCCGCGGAATGGAAGTGGGACGGCATTCGCGTGCAGCTGTCGCGTTCCGGAGATACGCGCAAGATCTATTCGCGTTCCGGCGACGATATCTCGGGCGCGTTTCCCGATATCGTCGATTCGATCAGCTTTGACGGGGTGATGGACGGCGAGCTGCTCGTTGGCGGAACCACCCGTTCGAACAGCCCGACGCGTACCTTCTCCGATCTACAGCAACGCCTGAATCGCAAGACGGTGACGACGAAGATGCTCGACGAGTATCCGGCCTTCATTCGTGCCTACGATCTGCTCTTCGATCGGGAGGAGGACGTGCGTGGCCGCTCCTATGTCGATCGCCGTGCGCGTCTTGCGGAGGTCATCGACCATGCGCCGCACGACCGCTTCGATCTGTCCCCGCTGGTCGAGTTCTCGTCGTGGGACGAACTGGATCAGCTGCGGTCCTCGCCGCCGGATCCTGTCATCGAAGGGGTGATGATCAAGCGCCGCGACAGCATTTATCAGGCGGGGCGGCTGAAGGGGCCGTGGTTCAAGTGGAAGCGCAATCCCTACAATGTTGACGCCGTGCTGATGTATGCGCAGCGCGGCCACGGCAAGCGCTCCAGCTACTATTCGGACTTCACCTTCGGTGTCTGGACAGAGACCCCGGAAGGTGAACAGTTGGTGCCGGTCGGCAAGGCCTATTTCGGCTTCACGGATGCCGAACTCGAAGTGCTGGACAAGTTCGTTCGCAACAACACGACGGAGCGCTTTGGCCCGGTGCGCGCCGTCAGGGCGGATAGGGACTTCGGCTTCGTTGTGGAGGTCGCCTTCGAAGGCATCAACCGGTCCACCCGCCACAAGTCCGGTGTTGCGATGCGCTTTCCGCGAATCTCCCGCCTGCGCCCCGACAAACCATCCTATGAGGCGGATCGTCTCCAGACACTGGTCGCCATGATCGATGCCAAGGGCGAGCAGTAGGTTTTCTTGGCGCAAAACGCCGCAGGGCCACCTTTTTCAACACAACGTGTGTTGGCGACCGGACGCTTCCGGTGCAATTCTCGAATCGCCGGGAACGATGGAAGCGTGAAATGACGTCAGACGAAGGTAATTCTTTTCTCCGCCAGCGCCGCTCGGTTCTCGCAGGCCTGGCTGGAGCTCTTCTGCTCCCGCGCATGGCAAGTGCATTCGAGGTTCCGGACGTGCCGAGGCTGATCGATCACGACTATGCCAAGGTTCGCAAGCGCTTCCATACCAAGCTGCTGCAGAAGGGGCCGGCTCCCGACAAGTACGAGCCGCTCGACGCTCCCGCGGACGGTGAGAAGATTTTCTATCGCTCCGGTTACGGCGGCGAATTGGAGCTGGTCGCCTGGGTCTCCAAATACAAGCGTGGCAGCAAGCCCAAACCGGGCGTTCTGTTCCTGCATGGGGGCAACGCCATGGGTCTTGGCCACTGGGTTCTGCTCAAGGCCTATGTCGACGCCGGATTCGTGGTGATGCTGCCGTCATTGCGCGGCGAAAACGGCCAGATGGGCAATTTCTCGGGCTTCTATGACGAGGTCGATGACGTGCTTTCGGCGGCCGATCGTCTGCAGCATCTTCCGGGCGTCGATGCCGACCGCCTGTTCGTCGCCGGCCACAGCATCGGTGGCACGCTGACCATGCTGGCAGCGATGAGCAGCCATAAGTTCCGCGCAGCTGCGCCGATCTCCGGCAATCCGGATGCCTTCCGCTTTTTCAATCGCTACCCGCAGGACATTCGTTTCGACGACGGCAACGCCCACGAATTCGAGGTCCGCAGCGCGCTCTGCTATGCCAAGAGCTTCAAATGCCCCGTTCGTATCGTGCACGGCACCGAGGAAGCGCATTTTAATGACCGCGCCGGCCTGCTTGCAAGCCGCGCCCGCTCCGGTGGTGTCCGTATCGAAACGGATACGGTGACCGGCAACCACACCTCGGCGCTGCCGGCGGAGATCGAACAGAGCATACGGTTCTTCCACGGCGTCGCGGCCTGATCGTGATGACGTCCATCGATGCGAGGCTGATCTAGTCACCAGCCTCGCGCCAGCCGCAAGTGCCATCCTTGCCGCAGCTATACGTCTCGCTGTTGTCGATGAGGGTATTTTATGATTGTTCTCAGCCGGGTGTCGCCATTTGTCGGGCTTGCGGCCGCTGCTCTTTGCCTGAGCGGTTGCAATATCCTGATCCCCGACACCGGTGCCACCGATCCGGCCCGCTTCGTGCAGGAAACGTCCCCTGTTTTCTATAACCCACCCGGTGTTGATCCCATGCGGGTCAAGCCGGTGGATACGCCGATTCCGCAGAGGCCGGGTGTGCCGCCGACGATATACAATCAGACTTATGGCATCCCAGGCGCGAATTTTAGCCGGACCTACGGCCTGCCGGTCACCAATCCGGTGAACAGCGCCATGTATGGTCAGGTGCGCGACACCGACTTCACCTTGCCGGCCATACCGATCAGCCGCATCGATCCGCAGTATCTGCGCCAGGAAGTCGATT
Source organism: Rhizobium sp. BK538 (assembly GCF_014197575.1). NCBI lineage: Bacteria > Pseudomonadati > Pseudomonadota > Alphaproteobacteria > Hyphomicrobiales > Rhizobiaceae > Rhizobium > Rhizobium sp. BK538. Next base: position 10,596 of record NZ_JACIFT010000006.1, on the reverse strand, counting down.
ATCCGACCAATGAGAAGCCGGGCACGATCATCGTCGATACGAAGAGCAAGCACCTCTATTTCGTTGAGCCGGGCGGCAAGGCGATGCGCTATGGCGTCGGCCTTGGCCGCGAAGGCTACGCATGGTCCGGCCGCGGCGTCATTCAATGGAAGCAGAAATGGCCACGCTGGACACCGCCGGCAGAAATGGTCTCGCGTCAGCCGGATATACGCGCCTTTTCCGCAGAAAACGGCGGCATGAACCCCGGCCTCGGAAATCCGCTCGGTGCCCGTGCCCTCTACATCTTCAAGGATGGACAGGATACGCTTTACCGTATCCACGGGACGCCGGACTGGCAGTCGGTCGGAAAGGCCACGTCGTCGGGTTGCGTGCGCATGCTGAACCAGGACGTCGTCGACCTTTACAACCGTGTTCCGGCGAAGACAGAGATCGTCGTGATGTAGCGGCGCAACAGGGTTTGGGATATCGTGTGTCGCGGGCGGACACGACTTCGTGAGGTGATGGTTTATTTAGCGCAAGCGGATAGATTTCCCGTGCGTCACCGGCGTTGAATCACCCTCCGCGAAGGGCGTTCGTCCTTCCAGCGCAACAGGAAACCAGACCCGCGTTATGAGCTTTGAAAAATCCCTTTCCCGCCGCAGCTTCCTTTCGCTTTCGGCAATGACCGCAGCTTCGGCGCTGACCGGGTGCGCATCTACGGCTGGGCCGCCTCCCGTGGCTCAGCCGGTCGTCATGCGCAATCCGATCAACATGTTCCAGGCGCCGCAGACGCCGGGTGATGCCGAGCTGGCGGTGATGTATGGTCCGATTGAGGACGGTGGCTTTCTCATTCCGGCCGTGCCTTACCAGCAGATCGATCCGCGCTTCTATCGCCAACAGGTCGTCGATCCGACCGGCCAGGCGCCCGGCACGATTGTCGTCGATACGCCCTCGCGTTTCCTCTACCTCGTCCAGCCCGGCGGCACCGCGATGCGCTACGGCGTCGGCATTGGTCGTGAAGGCTTCGCCTGGCAGGGTTCCGGCGTTATCCAGTGGCGTCAGAGATGGCCGCGCTGGAAGCCGCCGAACGAGATGGTCGCGCGTCAGCCCGAACTCGCCAAGTATTCGATCGAGAACGGCGGCATGGAGCCGGGCTTGAAGAACCCGCTCGGCGCGCGTGCGCTCTACATCTTCTCGAATGGCGAAGACACGCTCTATCGCCTGCATGGCAACCCGGAATGGCGCTCGATCGGCAAGGCCGTTTCGTCAGGCTGCGTGCGCCTGCTGAACCAGGACATCATCGACCTCTATGACCGCGTGCCGAACAAGGCACCGGTCGTCGTTCTGCAGTGATCGATTTGCATCCTGGTGTCTCCCTTTCCCAAGGGAGACGCCATCTTCCCAAGGGAGACAGTGTGGTCTTCTGGCGCGAGTTTGTCGGAGTTGAAATCTACCGCCACGAATAGCTTTTGGACATGATCGGGTCGGGACCGGAGCCTCTCGCTGACTCATGCCAACCGGCGAACTCTTCGTGTCTGACAATGCCGATATCGGCGAGCTGCTCGTCGTCAAGCTTGTCCAACGACCGGCACGCAACGTGATCTGCAGGCGCTGCATGGCCATGCGGGACCAAATGCGCGAGCGCGTGCCATGTTCCCGAAAACGCCGCTGTCGGCGAAAAAGCGCGAACGCCATGTAGGTGCAGGAATGTCATGGTAGCCCCCCAAGCTGCAGTCGTATTGGCAAAGCCTCCCATTTACCCGTGTGGTTGTCGTGAAGACCCGCTGAAGCGCTTTTGAAATTTCTCTGAAATTCTTTGGTTTCGGTGTCGTGCTTGGATACACTTCGTTGTCGTGGTGGGAAGCGTTTGCTAAATTGCGCGCCAACATTCGGAGCATCCAATGTCGATGTTCGAATTCGCGGGACACCAGCTCGATTTGCAACAGGGCCGGCTGCACAAGGGCGGGCAGGATGTTCGTTTGCGCCCAAAATCCCCCCGGTTGCTGACTTATCTGCTTGAAAATTCGGGGCGCGTCGTCACCAAGGACGAATTGGTTTCAGCTGTCTGGCCAAATGTGGCTGTCACGGACGGCTCGCTCAGCCAGTGCATGACGGATATACGCAGGACGCTGGGTGAGGGCGCGGCAAGCTCATTCGCACCATTCCACGCCGCGGTTATGCCTTGGACGAGAAGCTCGTGCTGCGCAGCGAGGCTCCGCCACCGCCCGCGGGGATCGGTCCGTCGGGGCGGCCCTCGATCGCGGTTCTTCCGTTCACGGTCGCGGTGCCCGGCGGTCGGCACACGTGGATTGCCGACGGCATTGTCGAGGACATCATCACTGCCTTGGCGAAGATTCCCAATCTCTTTGTCGCATCGAAGAACTTGAGCTTCTCCTATCGCGACAAGGTCGACCGCCTGCCGGACGTCGCGCTAGCGCTTGGTGTACACTATGTTCTCAGCGGAAGCGCTCGCGTGAGCGGCCACGAACTGCGTCTAACGACCGAGCTTGTCGATGCGCGAACCGGCGGAATCATCTGGGCGGAACGCTTTGATCGTCATTTCGGGCAGATCTTCGCGGTTCAGGACGAAATAACGACGGCCGTTGTCGAGCGGCTGAAGATCGAGCTTCTGCAGGAAAGTCGGCCCCCTGCTGCCATCGAAAACCATCGAGAATTCGACCTTCTGCGCAACCATTCCCGCCATGCTGCCCTGTGGGATCGGTAAGCTTGGGCCAATCCCGTTGCTGCCAGCGCGACCCCTATACCGCAGCCGTGAGGTTGGACCGCAGCCCCTTCAGCATCTCGCGTATTGTCTTTATTTCCTCGAGTGTGCAGCCCGCAGCCTGGCCGATCGCGCTCATGATGGTATCGATTTCGCTCCGCATGGCGCGGCCTTTCTCGGTCAGCGACACGATGACCTGCCGTTCGTCGCGGGAATCGCGGGTGCGCTTGATCAGGCCATTTTGCTCGAGGCGTTTGAGCAGCGGCGATAGCGTGCCCGAATCGAGATCGAGCTGTTCGCCGATCGCCTTGACCGGCTGCTCGGATTTTTCCCACAGCGCCAGCATTACAAGATATTGCGGGTAGGTAAGGCCGACCTTGTCGAGAATCGGCTTGTAGGCGCGGGTGAAGGCATGCGCGGTCGAATAGACCGCAAAACAGAGCTGGTTGTCGAGCCGCTTTTCTTCTTCCGGAATTTCCATCGTCTTTGCCAGATGCGCTTTCATTGTCGTCCTTTCCTAGGGAACAATTGTCCTCTTTTCGAATTCGAAATGCAATTTGCAAAATTAACTTGCACACAATTTAATTGTGCATTATACAAAATCCAACCCCAACGCAAAGGAGACTGACATGCCTATCCTCTATACGACCAAAGCTTCCGCCACCGGTGGCCGCGCGGGCCGCGCCGTTTCCGAAAACGGCGTTCTCGATGTCACGCTGACTGTTCCGAAGGAACTCGGCGGCGACGGCGCAACCGGCACCAACCCGGAACAACTCTTTGCAGCCGGTTATTCGGCCTGCTTCCTCGGTGCCTTGAAATTTGTCGCCGGCAAGGAAAAGGTCAAGATTCCCGAAGAGACCACGGTCAGCGCCACCGTCGGCATCGGCCCGCGTGAAGACGGCACGGGCTTCGGCATCGAAGTCGCCCTGACGGTGAACATTCCCGGCCTCGACAAGCCGACCGCTGAGAAGCTTGCCGCTGCAGCGCACATCGTCTGCCCCTATAGCCACGCCATGCGCACGTCGACGGAAGTTCCGGTCACCGTTGCTTGATCATAAGTGCAAAAAGAGCGTCGTGCATGGCGACGCTCTTTTCATGTGAAATTAAAGTGCTATATTCTTTCCAGCGAAAGGAATATGGCATGGCTATAGCACACCCGATCTCCGGCGCCCGGTCCCCCGAGGCTGCCGTGATCACCAAAGCGGCCGTTAATGCCGCCGACCATCTTGGCCTCAACGCTCGAACGCTTTCGGCGGTGCTCGGTGTTTCCGAGGCAACCGTCTCGCGTATGAAGCGGCAGGATTATCTGCTGGAGCGCGGCTCGAAGTCCTTTGAACTCGCTATCCTGCTCGTGCGTCTGTTTCGTTCACTCGATGCGATTGTCGGCGGCGACGAGGCCGTTGCCCGTCAATGGCTGCGCAACGCCAACACCGCACTCGGCGCGACGCCGCTGGAAAAGATCGTCAGCATCTCGGGATTGACCGATGTCATTGCCTATTTGGACGCCCGCCGCGCTATCGTCTGAGACACGGGCGATCTCGGGCAGATTCTGGCGTCTGGTCGAGGCGCAGCATCAGATTTCGACGCTTAAACTCGTCGATACACTCGAGGAGCAGGCGCTGCTTGAAACCTTGCTCGAAGAAAGTAAGCCGGCGCTGCCGCCGGAGTGCATCGGGCTGGACTACCTGCTCGCCACGCCGTTCCGCTATGGTGCCGTCTATCCGCATGGCTCGCGTTTCCGCCGGGCAGGGCGCACGCTCGGTGTCTTCTACGCATCCGAGCGGGTGAAAACTGCACTTGCGGAAATGGCTTTCTACCGGCTGCTCTTCTATTCCGAGTCGCCCGCTACGGCGCCTCCCGGCAATGCCGCCGAATACACCGCTTTTGCTGCGGCCATCGCGACACCGTCAGCAATCGATCTCGCGCGCCCTCCGCTCGATGCCGATCGGGCGACATGGACCGATCCACAGAACTATGCGCCCTGCCAAGCTCTCGCCGACGCTGCACGGGAGGCCGGCTGCCGGGCCATCCTCTACGAATCCGTGCGGGATCCGCAGCGCGGCCGCAATATCGCGCTTTTGACGGCTGCGGCGTTCGCCGCCCGCGAGCCCGTTGAACGCCAGACATGGAGGATCCGGCTCTCGGGAATTGGCGTCCAGGCACTCTGCGATTTCCCAAAGGTCAGAATTGGATTCTCGGTGGAGGATTTCGCCAGGGATCCAAGAATGGCGCGCGGCTAAATGCATGCCGCATGCACGACCGGTCTTTAGGCGAGGGCCTGCAGGTCGCGTCGCAGCCTTTCCATATCACCACTCGGCAGGGCCTCATCGAGGCTGGCGTGGGTGCTTTCCCAGATCGGCAGCGCGGCGGCAAGCACAGCCTTGCCTTCCGGCGTCAGGCTAAGTAAGCGCCGGCGCTTGTCTTTCGCATTCTGCGTTACATTTACCCAACCACGGCGCTGCAATGGCTTGAGCGCTGCCGTCAATGTCGTCTGATCCATAGCAAGCAGGGTCGCGACCGGTCCCATCGGCGGTGGCTCCGGGCGGTTTAGCGACATCATCAGCGAGAACTGACCGTTGGTGAGCCCGACAGGGCGAAGGGCATCGTCGAAGAGCCGCGCCAGTGCGCGCGCCGCCCGTTGCACATGCAGGCACAGGCACGTGTCGCGTACGAGGAGCGTCGTTGAAAAAGGAATCTCTACTGCATTTGACATGCTCAATTTATATTGATATCAATGTAAATAGTCAAGGAAAAGGAGCATGGACCGCCACGTCTCGATCGCGCCGGAGGAGGGCGCACGCGATGCAGAACCAAGTCGTTTCCCGTGAAGAATGGCTGGAAGCCCGCCGCGCGCTGCTTCTCAAGGAGAAGGAAGCAACGCATCTGAGGGACAAGGTCAATGCCGAGCGCATGACTTTGCCCTGGGTCAAGGTCGACAAGAATTACGTGTTCGATACGCCGCAGGGAAAGAAAAGCCTTGCTGAACTCTTCGATCGTCGCAGCCAGCTGTTGATCTATCATTTCATGCTTGGACCCGATTGGGAGGCCGGTTGTCCGGGCTGCTCGTTCCTGTCCGATCATGTCGACGGAACGCTGCCGCATCTCAATAACCACGATGTCACCTGGGTCGCCGTCTCGCGCGCGCCGCTCGCCAAGATCGAGGCCTACAAGAGGCGAATGGGTTGGAAATTCCCGTGGGTTTCGTCCTTCGATAACAGCTTCAACTTCGACTACCACGTGTCCTTCAGCCCGGACGATCTGGCGAAGGACAAGGTCTTCTACAATTTCGAGGCAATCGAGCCCGCCAACGCCAATGACGAGCTTCCGGGCCTCAGTGCGTTCTACAAGAATGAGAATGGTGAGGTATTCCATACCTATTCGACCTATGCCCGCGGCCTTGAAGAGGCGGTCGGCACCTTGATGATCCTCGATCGCGCGCCAAAGGGCCGCAACGAGGACAGCACGATGGACTTCGTCAAGCGCCACGACGAATACGAACCGGCGAAGAACGCGCCATCCAGCTGTCACTGATATCTGCGACCATCATCCAGGGGAGAAGGACGATGCAGCAAGCGAAAGTTTTGAAGGAGCATGAATTCCTGGAAGATCTCGTCGGCCTCTGGGACGTGACGGCGCCCGAGATGACCGGACAGGAGCCATGGACGGAAATTGTGCGGTCGCTTCACGGGATTTGGTTCATCGCCGAAGGCTCCGGCCAGATGCCGGGCGGCGGAGCCGCGACGACGGTGCTGACCCTCGGCTACAGCGCCGATAAAGGCAAGTATGTCGGCACCTGGATCGGCACGATGATGGACCACTTATGGGTTTATGAGGGTGAGGTCTCCGACGACGGCAAGATCCTCAGCCTTTATACATCAGGCCCCGATTTCAGCGACGCAAACAAGCTCGCCGACTATCGCGAGCAGATCATCTTTCGCGATCGCGACCACCGCACGTTCAACTCCGCTGCCAAGCAACCGGACGGCAGCTGGAAGCAGTTCATGGAAGCGCATTACACCCGCAAGCGCTAGCTGCGGGTGAGCGGACAGTATCGCCGACGCGGTGCGGTCCGCAACCGACAATAACCCAGCGCAAATGGAGAACACGATGTCCGAAACCCACGGCAAATTCATCTGGTGCGAATTGATGACCCCCGATCCCAAGGCCGCAGCCGAATTCTACGGCAAGGTTGTCGGGTGGACGACGAGCGACATGAAGATCCAGGACCTGCCGCCCTATACCATCTTTGAAGCGAATGGTGCAGGCGTCGCCGGCCTCATGGATTTTCCCGCAGAACTCGAGGGGAAGGGCATTCCACCAAACTGGACGGGCTATGTTGCCGTCGATGATGTCGATCAAACGGCGAAGGATTTTGCTGCCAATGGTGGCTCGGTCCGCCGCCAGCCGGAGGATATTCCGACGGTCGGACGCTTTGCCGTCCTCGCCGATCCGCACGGCGCCGTGATCTGCGTCATGACCCCGCTGCCGAGAGACAATCCGACCCCGCCTGCGCCGATGGGTACGCCCGGCCATATCGGCTGGCACGAACTGATGGCCGGCAACATGGAGGAGGCCTTCGCCTTTTATTCGAAGATCTTTGGCTGGACCAAGGACCACGATTTCGACATGGGCGAAATGGGCGCGTATCGCATCTTCGCCGAGCATGGAAAGCAGATCGGCGGCATGATGACCAAACCCGCCAACGTGCCGATGTGCTATTGGGGTTACTACTTCAACGTGCCGGCGATCGACAGCGCCATCGAACGCGTCAATGCGGGCGGTGGCAAAGTGATCGTCGGTCCGATGGAAGTGCCCGGCGGCAGCTGGATCATCAATGCGACCGATCCGCAGGGCGCATTCTTCTGCCTCGTGGCGCCCACCCGATAGGCGCAGCGGAATGACCTTTTTGAGCTCAGTGCGAGACGGTGTCAGCCGTCTCGCACTGACGTGCATCGGAGGGTTCAAGCGTGCTGCCGGAATGTCCTGGAGGCGGCGTGGGTGTTGAATCGACGGCCCGGAACGCACGGCCATCAGCGCCGGAGCGTGTTTGTATTTCATTAATTTTATTAGAATTTTAGCGTTTCCAGCCACATTCAGCGCCTCGCCGTTAACTCTTCCTAAAACATTTTTGGGTGGATGCATAACCGGCTATGTCTTAGACGGCTGCAAGTATTGCTTTTGGCTCTTCTGCGTAATTGATTGGCCCCAGTTTCTCATTGGGGTTGTTTTGTTATGTCTATCGAAGATCCGCGCATTTCCGCTACTGCAAGCGAAAACGTCTCGCACGACTTCCGCCAGGACATTCATGAAGACGCAAGTATTGAGGCTTCCGCTCGTGAGGGCGTCGAGGTCGCGCAAGCCAATAATAGCCAGCAGCCTGAGAAGACCGACCGCGTGCCGGCGGCCCCGCAGACGGTAGCTGCGAACGCCCATCCCGCCGAAATCGTCCCGGATCAGAACAACATCGCCCATCTGCCGGCTGATGTATCGATCGACGACATTCGCGTCGAAGGCAACAATCTCGTGCTCGTTCAGGCCGACGGCACGGAGATCGTCATCGTCAACGGCGCCCTGCACGTGCCGACCTTCCTGCTTGGCGAAGTCGAGCTGCCGCAGCAGGCCGTGATCGCCGCCCTCGAGCAGAGCAACATCAACGTCGCGGCCGGTCCGGACGGCTCCTATTCTGCAAGCGCGGCTCCTCCGAGCTCCGGTGCCGACTTCCAGGACACGATCCAGCAGGACCCGAACGATCCGACACAGCTTGCGCAGTTGCTGGCCGACACGCAACAGCCCGACCCGGGCCCCGGCGATCGCCAGGAGCTGTTCGATGATCTGCCGACGATCTCCGACACCGCAACGCTGAGCCTGACGGAAACGGAAGGCCAGGAAGGCGGCTTCGAGACACAGTCGGTGAACGGCACGTTCGGCTTCGACGGCGGCGCAGACGTTGGCCAGATCACCGCGATCCAGTTCATCGATTCGTTGGACATGGATGAAGGCACGCAGAACGGTTCGCACCTTGATCTGACGTCCGACGGCAAGCCTGTCGTCATCACGGTCGATGGCCTGACTATCACCGGTAGCATCGACGGCCAGCCTGTCTTCGTCCTGACTGTTACGAACGCGGCAACCGGCGCCTTCACCTTTACCCAGTTCGGCCCGCTCGACCATCCGGACAAGGGACAGGCAGGTCTCGATGACGTCCTGCGTCTGCAGTTCAGCTATACCGTCACCGACAAGGACGGCGATTCCGCAACCGGCACCGCCTCGATCGACATCAATGACGACGCCCCGGTCGCCAATGCCGGCACGGCCTCGACCGTGGAAGACGAAGCGGTCAATGGCGGCAACAATGAAAGCGACGGCCTGTCGGCAACGGCCGGCGGGTCACTGAACATCAACTGGGGCGCAGACAGCGCCAATGACGGCAACGGCCAGCCGGGTGATCGCGCGGTTGCCTTCACCAATGCCGACGTCGCCGTTACTGGTGAGGCCGGCGAAACGCTGACGTCGCTCGGCCAGGCTGTGCACACGGTGCTGATCGATGGCGTTCTCGTTGGCTATACCGGCGAAACGACTCCGACGGCAGCGACCGGTGAAGGCGCCGCGAACGTCGTCTTCTTCGCCTCGGTTTCGGATGCAAGCTCAAATGGTTCCTACGCATTCACGCTGGTTCAGCCGCTGGATCATGTTGCCGGCAATGGCGAGAACCCGCTGTCGCTGACCTTCAATTACACGGCGACGGATTCGGACGGCGACACGGCGTCGAACACCTTCACGGTCAATGTCGTCGACGATCAGCCGGTCATCGGAAAGCCGGAGTCGGAATCCGTCAACGAAGACGACCTGCCGCACGGCAACGACATGGGCTTGCCGGAATCGACGGTCCAGCATGGAGACCTGAATATCTCCTGGGGCGCGGACAACAACAACGGCGGCATTGCCAACCGTTCGGTGGCTTTCGCGTCCGGCTTGACAGCACCGGAAGGTCTGAGTTCGAACGGCAAGCCGATCACCTACTCCTTCAACGAAGATCACACGGAACTGACGGCGAAGTCGTCCGACGGTCGCGTCGTGTTCACCGTGACCTTGTCTGATCAGAGCAGCGGCGGCTATGTCTTCACGCTGAAGGACAACATCGACCACGCGCCGAACAGCGACAGCCTGAAGCTGAACTTCGGCTTCACGGCGACGGATTCGGACGGCGACACGGCGTCGAACACCTTCACGGTCAATGTCGTCGACGATCAGCCGGTCATCGGAAAGCCGGAGTCGGAATCC